>CAYWLM010000021.1:0-31090 GCA_964459125.1 uncultured Methylomonas sp.
ATCAAATCTAAATATACTACATATAGTGCTTACCCCACGAAATCGGGAAGAGCCAGCTTTTTAGCGGCTAGCCTATGTTAAAAAAGCAACTTTTCTTAAACACTTATAAGCAAATCTTGGGTACACTAAATCTTCAATGTTATAATTCACAATTACATTTTTTAACCCTACCTATATTATGACTACCGCTAATAAGGACAAACTTTCCAGTGCTCGCTTTTCCGAGGCGACAGATGCTTTTGTTGAAGTATTTACAGCATCGGTTGATTTTGACCAACGCATGGCTCAACAAGATATCCAGGGCTCAATTGCTCATGCAACAATGCTTTGCAAAATTGGCATCTTGACCGAAAAGGAACGTGACAGTATTTTTCAAGGTCTACAACAAATTAGCGAAGAAATACTACGCGGTGAGTTTCAATGGTCGGTAAAGCAAGAAGATGTGCATATGAATATCGAAGCACGCCTAACCGAGTTAATAGGCATAGCTGGTAAAAAGCTACATACAGGCCGCTCTCGCAATGATCAGGTCGCTACTGATATTCGTTTATATATGCGCACAGAAATTAATGCGATTATTGCCGTTATCGAGCGTTTGCAAATAGCTTTACTGGACTTGGCGGAAAAAGAAGCAAACACCATTATGCCTGGATTTACTCATCTACAAGTTGCCCAGCCAGTAACTTTCGGGCATCATTTAATGGCCTGGTTTGAAATGCTGGTACGTGATAAAGAGCGCCTGAAAGACTGTCTTAAACGCGTTAATATCATGCCACTAGGAGCAGCTGCTTTAGCTGGAACCAGCTATCCAATTGATCGTGAGATGACGGCTAAGTTATTAGGTTTTTCTCGCCCCTCTGCCAACTCCCTGGATTCAGTGAGTGATCGTGATTTTGCCATAGAATTTACTGCGGCGGGTAGCATTATCATGATGCATTTATCGCGTTTTTCAGAAGAACTGGTGCTGTGGGCTAGCGCGCAATTTTCTTTTATTGAATTACCTGATTCCTTTTGCACTGGCTCTTCTATTATGCCGCAAAAGAAAAATCCCGATGTACCTGAATTAGTTCGAGGTAAATCAGGTCGCGTAACAGGTCATCTGGTTTCTTTATTAATGCTGATGAAAAGTCAGCCCCTTGCCTATAATAAGGACAATCAGGAAGATAAAGAACCTTTATTTGACACCGCCGATACGCTAATAAACTGTTTGCGTGCCTTTGCCGATATGGTGCCGCATATTGAGGCAAAACGTGAAAATATGTTTAATGCTGCGAAAAAAGGGTTTGCCACTGCAACTGATCTGGCAGATTATCTCGTACGTAAAGGCATGGCTTTTCGTGATGCACATGAAGTCGTAGGCTTAGCTGTACGTTTGGGGCTTGATTCTGCGCGTGACTTATCTGAACTCTCCATGATTGAATTACAAGGTTTTTCAAAAATGATAACAGAAGATGTATATGATGTATTATCTCTGCAAGGCTCTGTCGCAGCGCGCAAACATATCGGTGGCACTGCACCAGATACAGTCCGTGCCGCCATTCAATCTGCAAGAGCTGCAATATCATAATATGTATAAATATCTCAGCATACACAACTTACAAAAACAGATTTACAATCAGGAGTAAAAAAGCTTCAGCTTTTTTCTAGTTATGGCAATAACTAAAGCTTTAGTTATACAAGCATGCTGAAGTCTATTCCCTTAGGTATGTAAATTTAATAAAACCCGTCATCCCCGCATTTTTTTAGCGGGGATGTAGCATGTATATATCAGGATTCCTGCTGAAAACATAGCGAAATGACGGTCTTTTTAATTATTTAAAAGTACGAATTCAGGGATATTATTAAGCCTGGATCCTTAAGAACAACATAGCTGAACTGACATACAAATTATAATGGCCTTGACATCAACTACTATAGACTTATTGCGTCACGGCAAAGTCGAGGGAGGTTCTTGCTATCGCGGCATTACAGACGACCCTCTCAGTGCTACTGGCTGGGAACAAATGCACAACAAACTCGCTTTTCAAACTGATTGGGACCTTATCGTCAGTTCACCGCTCATTCGTTGTCTTGCATTTGCACAATCTCTATCGCAAGAATTACTGCTGCCATTACACCTTAACCCTTCTTTTCAAGAACTTGATTTTGGAGACTGGGAAGGAAAAACAGCGGATCAAATTAATCCACAATTACTTGCCCAGTTTTACCTTGATCCAATGAGTTTTCCTCCGCCAAATGGTGAACGCTTCGCTCATTTCCAGCAGCGAGTTATACAAGCCTGGCAATCGCTATACGAAGTTCACCACGGCAAACATATTCTCTTAATCACTCACGCGGGTGTTATACGCATTATTATGGCTTATATATTAGCCATAGATATTCAACACAGCTTTAGACTTAAGATAGACAATGCCTGTTTATCGAATATCCTGTGTTTTCAAGAACCCGGAAAGGAAGATTTTTTTCAATTAATCAAACATGGCTAAGGTTAAAATCAATTAATAAGGCAAGACAAAAGTCTCACCTCTCGATTCAAGCGCAACCGGAAGCGCATATACAGCAAATAGGAAAAAATATTATTGAGCAACCACTATCAAATCAGCATAAAAAGACTAATCCAACGTTTTAAATCAGCTTCCCCCTTGGCTGCAAAACAAATTAACCAGAGAAAAGTGCATTAATTACCCCCCCTAACAATAATTCAACTAGCAAAAAAATAAAATATATCTCAGCAGGGAATAAAAAGCGTTAATGATCTCAAATAGCGTACAATTAGCAGCATGAAAAATACGTTAGCGCATCAGTACCTCAATATCGAAGCAGAAATCATTTGAGTAAACATAAAAAAATCCACTGACATTGGACTATTTGATTTTTCTGATAAAGACTTAAGTATAATGCTGGGCACACTGCATTTTGTCCCTCCTGCAAATAATTTATATTATTGATTAATAAATAAAAACCACACTGAATAGTTACAGACTTATTTGCCCCGGTAAATATTTATTGAGTCTCCCGCTCTTTGATTGTAAGCAATGAAATAAGCTAATTTTTCAACCCGGAAGCGCTGCTTTAGCTGTGCATATAAAAAGCAAAGTAATCACCAAAAACTCATACTAAAACCTACTCTACTACACCAAGAAACTATGAAAGGAATAATATTAGCCGGAGGCTCTGGCACCCGCCTTTACCCAATTACCAAAGGAATATCAAAACAAGCTCTTCCCGTTTATGATAAACCCATGATTTACTATCCATTATCGATATTAATGATAGCTGGAATTACAGAAATATTAATTATTACAACACCAGATGATCAAGCCAGTTTTAAACGCTTATTAGGAAATGGTTCAGATATTGGCTTACAGCTTGAATATATAGTACAGCCCTCCCCTGATGGATTAGCACAGGCTTTTATCCTTGGAAAGGACTTTATTGGTGGTAACGACGTATGCCTGGTGTTAGGGGATAATATATTCTATGGTCATGATCTTAAAAAAACCTTGGCAACAGCAGTCGCTACAGCCAAAGAAGACAACAAGGCAACCGTATTCGGATATCGAGTTGCTGACCCTGAACGTTATGGCGTGGCCGAATTTGACCCGGATGGTAATGTCATAAGCCTGGAAGAAAAACCAACTCAACCGAAAAGTAAACACGCAGTCACTGGCATGTATTTTTACCCGAATGATGTGGTAAAAAAAGCAGCATCAATAACACCCTCGGCACGAGGTGAACTGGAAATCACAACTGTTAATCAGCTCTATCTTGATGAAAAACGGCTAAAAGTACAATTACTGGGCAGAGGCTATGCCTGGCTAGATACAGGAACACATGAAAGTCTGCTAGAGGCCTCACAATTCATAGAGACCATTGAAAAACGGCAAGGGTTGAAAGTGGCCTGTATCGAAGAAATAGCCTTCGAGCAAGGCTACATCACAAAAGAACAATTAATTGAACTGGCCAAACCCCTGAACAAAAACCAATACGGTCAGTACTTACTACAAAGAGCAGAAGAAGGCAAAAAAAAATAAAGTTTACTGCACAAGCAATTCCTCGCGGATTCAACTAACAAGCGCTGCCTCTAGCGATGTCATTTTTAGTGATTGAAGATAGAGCAACGGTTATACTTCTCACTCTTCTCAATCCGAGTGCGAATATGCACCGAGCAAAGATGGATAAAAAATGCAACATATGAGCATCAAAAAAGCTGGCAAGCAATCGCAGCTCATAACTTTACTGGGTGGTCTTGCAATGAGCTGATCAGAAGGACATCATAGCAAAGCTTTCAGGCTGCTATATGAATTCATCCGATTCAGTTTCTAACTTAGAATCAATGCTCAAGCAAATAAAGTTTTTATCAGCAAGCTCTACTCGGCTAAGCTATTTGTTGCGATAATTCAAAACATTGCCCATAACTGGATTCATTGCTAGCAACCATTAACGGAGTCCACTCTTGCGCTGGTAGCTTCCCATACCGCTGTACCACTTCCATTTGCAGATTGGCTTTTATTATAATCCACCAGTAACTGAGCAACTTATATAAAATCGCCGGAGTAAATCAGATTAAAGTCATTGGTTAGTGAATTTAGCGGTTGTAATAGCAAAAGTACTAGAGCGATCAGGCGCATAGATTGATAAGTTCTAAAAATATCTACAGTTTATTGTTTTAAATTAAAACTCACTATTGCTATCCTTCAAATACATGTGCTGCATCAAAACACATATCACTTGTTCTGTCTTTTTCCCCCTGCATTCATCTTAATAGCGCAGGCGGTCTGCCTGCAAAACGCAGACGAAAAGTCAGTGCTCCCAATTAATAAGCTGACTAAGTTCAGAACACCTGATCCCATTATTAATAATCAGTGGTTTACCTGTTTAGCTATGATTTTAATAAGAGACTCATTTTTTGCAGGTTGGGCAAAGCGCTCTTAGCGTGCCCAACAAAGATGCAGCGCTATCCGTTGTTGGGCACGTCGTACCTCCTTTGCCCAACCTACAAATAAACTATGCTTTGGTAGCACAATATTATCCTTGAGATCAGGTTCTCTGAAGTTAATTGATGCGTTGCCTTATCGGTCATTTAATCTTTTGCTGAACCAGTGTTTCCAGCGTTGATATTTTTCAATTAATGCAAGATGTTTATTAGCCAATAAAACCGGAGCTGATTGTCTACCAAAGGCAGGAGCCAGATTGTTAGTCAAGATAACCACGCCCATCAAACCAGAATGTTGTTGCAATAATTTAAAAACAGGTGTGGGGCTACACAATGCAATACCTTGCTGTATACAGGGAAAAACTGACAAGCCGCCCGATAAATAAACGCTGCTAATTTCAGTCAATTGCTGGTAGTCTTCTAAAATCAGTGTTACCCGAAAAATAATACCTTCCAATAACAAAGCTGCAATCTGTTGCCGGGTTAAATTATCGGTGGCTTGGGAAAATTCCAGGCCTATATCTGCACGAAAAAACGGTGCGCCTATGCCGCTTGGCTCAGCGAGGCAATAAATATCTTTGATTTCAGCAAGGTCTTCTATTTTGCAATCTTCAAAAGGGTAAGGCCTAAGCGCTGCAGTAATAGAGTTAAGTGTGCCTTCGACAGCCATATATTGATTTTTATCACTGTCCTTATAAACCAGAGTATTAAGATAATTGCTGCTATCTGTATGCGAATATTCGGGTTTATAGCGGATTACAAAACCACCGGTGCCAAGATTGACTAATACTTCAGAACCATCGTTAGCGATACTAGCTAGCAGTGCGGCAGACTGATCTGCAATACTTGTGCGTAAAACAGCGCCATTATTTAACTGTAAATTAAAACCATTAGAAGGGTAAATCTCAGCTAAAACCTGTAATGGTATGTTAAAAATATCACTTAATGTCTTTGACCAAAACCCGCTATTAATATCCATTAGCAAAGTTCTGGCAGCCATCGAAGTATCAGTCAGATAATGTTTTCCTGCTGTCCAGTGCCAGATTATAAAGCTGTCTAAAGTACCAATACGTAACTGCTTATTGACCAGTCCGCGTAATAATTCGGGCTGCTGTTGCAGCATGGCTCTTACTTTCGGTGCAAAATAATAACCTGTTAAGGGTAATCCTGTTAGCTCTCTAATCTTCGAATCATGTGCCTGCAAGTCATTGCAACTGGCTTCACCCCGGTTATCCTGCCATGAAATCAGTGGCGTTACAGGAAGTCCAGTGTGACTTTCCCAAAGCAGAAAAGATGAACGTTGATAACACAGGCCTAGATCTGGCTGTGTCTGGGAGAATTGTAGACATTTTTCCAGTAACTGTTCTACTGTTGCCAGGTATGAATTTGCATCACTGGTATAAAAGCCCTGATCAATAATTATTGTCGGTGCGGGCAGTGAAAAAATATTATCCAATTGATGATTATCAGTGACAGTTGCTGCTTTTATGGCGGTGGAGCCAAGATCAATAACGATAGTATTTACTGTTGCAGCCATTTTCCTGCACACAACTGAAACTCTTCTTCCACCCTGTCCGTATCCCAATGCATTGCTTCTCCACAATAACCGGCAAACTGCTTTAGTTCAGCCTCGGTCATCCGATATAAAATCAGTAAGGGTAGACGCCTGCGCAATAAATCTTCCAGATGAAAGACCATTTCATGCTTAAGGCAGAACATTAAATCAGCAACTATCAGAGGTACTGTTGGTGTAATACGTTGGGCCGATTGTTGATCATGCTCTATAGTTTGTAATATTTCAGCAACATGCTTGCCATGTCTGCGCACTAAGTAAATAGCACTTTCACTATCCACCCCTGACTGCATGGCCTTATCAGTCATTTGCTCTAACCACTGAGGATAATTCCCTTCAGGCATCCAGGGCAAAGGAATATTTGCAGTTTTACAACGACTATTATTTCTCAGATATGTGCAAACTGCATCGACGATTTGTGATGCATCTGCGCGCGCTGAGGTTATCTTTCCACCAATGGAATAAAACAAACCTTTGCGATCGGTTTTTATTTGCCACTCTCGGCTAACTTCAGAAGGCGAATTTTTTGTACTTTGTTGCAAGACTCTTAAACCTGCAAAACGTCCCTGGATATCTTGTTCCGTCCATTGCGTCCTTAAGGCAATATTTGCTTCACTTAATAAATAATCTATATCATCCTGCTCAACAGTGACATCATTTATATCAGTATTAAAATCAGTATCTGTTGTACCTAGCAAGGTCAAGCCATACCAGGGTATGATGAAAAAAACTCTGCCATCACTTCTGGCAGTTAAGAGCAGTGCTTCATTACCAAGAATTTTCGGTAAAACTAAATGCACTCCTTTAGACAATCGGCACCAATACTTCTCTGGATATGTCCATCGCCCGGTCGTTTTAACAACCGCTTTTGTCTTTATCGTATAATTTATACCACTTATTTTATCGTTTAAAACAGCGCCGATAATAATGCCCTTGTGTTCTAATAATTCACTCGCCTGACAGTAATTTAAGCATATTGCTCCTGCAGATATCGCTCCATCAATAATCTCCAGTACCAGACGGGCATCATCAGTTTGTGCATCAAGATAGGTGTATCCACATTTAAGGCCGGTTTTATTCAGAGCGGGAAAACGGTCTGAAAATTGCCTTGCATTAAAGCGACGGTGTGTTTGCTGAGAGTGAAATACCCCCGCTAGAAGATCATAAATAGTGAGCCCCACTTGCAAACGCCAGGAGCCAATTCGACTATGCTGATTAACCGGCACACCAAAACGCAGTGGCCAGACGCGATAAGGGGCTGCATCAATAAGCCGTTGTCTTTCTTGTAGCGATTTTTTAACCACTCCAAAATCCAGCGTTTGCAAATAACGTAACCCGCCATGTATCAGCTTACTGGAAGCAGATGATGTACCGCTGGCCCAGTCATTCTGCTCTACCAATATCACTTTAAGTCCCCGCAATGCAGCATCATAGGCAATCCAGGCACCATAAATACCGCCGCCACAGACCAGCAAATCAAACTGCTGATTTTCAGATGGTGCGTTCGGCCTTTGCATTAGCCTCTCATTTGTAATGCTGTTACAGGGTCATCGGTAATCAAGATATCTACCTCCAGATCTAACGCTTTTTGAATTTCGAGTCGGGTATTGCAAGTATAGGTCACAATCAGTTTATTGTGACCACGCAGAAAGTTGACCAAGTCTTCATTCAGAGTAGCGATAGGCTGGCAAATTCCAGCAAGAAATTTGTTCTCGCTAAAGGTGGTTTTAATATATGCAATATCGTCACTTTCATTGACTGCATAAACCAGTGCTATCAGGGTCCCTAGCTGATGGGCATATTGCAGGGAGTTCAGGTTGAATGAGGAGATAAACACATCCAGATTTCTGGTTGAGCCTAAAATCTCCAGGCATTGCTGCACTTTAATCTGATGCCTTCGCATATCTTCCCAGTCACGATTCTTTATTTCAATCTGTAATTTACAGCTACCTCTGTACAGGTCAACAAATTCCTGCAAACTTAAAACGCCTTCCGGTTCGGCACCCGCATAATAAGCTGCAAAATTGAACTGTTTAAGCTCTGCAAAAGTAAAATCATCGATTCGTTTCCCGGGGTAGCCGAGTTTATCAAGAAACCGGTCATGCCAGAGTACAGATACTTCATCTTTTGTTAACTGCACATCTGTCTCTACACCATCAATTGGGTAAGCTAAAGCTTTTTCAAATGCCTGCCGGGTATTATCTGCGGCTTCAGATCTAGCGCCACGATGCGCATAGATATAACAATGGGTTGAGAAATTCGGTTTCATGAGGTATCCGCTTATTCTTTTATTATACTTCGCGCGGTGACGGTTGCGAAGTTATAGGTTGATATTAACATAAAAGACTTGAATACAGGCTCTGCGTCTATATTGATTGTTTTCCTTTCAATTTAGAAGCTGATAGTTTCAGCTATATAGTTTGTATATGCATGAATCAAAGATATCCAAAAATATATAACAAATTACAGGCCGCATGTGGGTATTAAAGCGGTCTGTCCCGATATTTCCAGCTTCACCTGAATTATAAGCTAGGCAAGCGCATTGATAATAGAATTTACTACCGGAATGGCGAGTTCAGTAGTCTTGATATTTACCCCGAGATCAGCTAGCTGAGTAACCTGCAACCCTTTATAACCACAGGGATTAATGTAGCTAAAAGGACTTAAGTCCATATTATTATTTAAGCTCAATCCATGGTAACTACAGCCCTTCTTAATGCGCAAGCCTACCGAACCGATTTTCTTACCCTGTATATAAACGCCAGGCGCTTCAGCTTTAGCGACTGCCTGTAAACCATATTGTGCAAGCGCTGCTATCATCGCTTGTTCAATAATGGTCACCAGCTGGCGTACGCCTAATTCTCTGCGTTTAATATCGATTAAAATGTAAACCACTAACTGGCCAGGCGCATGATAGGTAATTTGCCCTCCTCTATCGGTATTGACTACCGGAATTTCTGAGGTTTGTAATAAATGCTCTGGCTTACCATTTAATCCCTGAGTAAAAACCGGGGGATGTTCAACTATCCAGATTTCATCGGCACTGTTTTCATCTCTTGCCAAAGTATAATCCTGCATTTCCTGCCAACAGCTTTGATAATCTTGATGTCCTTTGCTGCGTAAATTAATACTCATAGTCAGCCACTTTTTGTATGCAATTATCCAGATAACTCGCTAATATCATAAAATTACTGTGCAGCATCGCTAAATCAGGTATAAGCATTAAAATAGTTGCTGCACAATTTTCTCTGTCATTGTGCTGCATTTCCTTTGCTCTATTCTATTGTTTACACTTAGCAGTAACGCAACTAGGTGATTTATCTTTTTTAAAACCATCCCTGAGATATTTTATAGGTGCTTAATAAGTTTTGCGCGTATGCCGTCATCTGTTCTGCTAAATCTGTGGCCCTCGACTTTGAGGGTCAATAAATCTATTTTCTCACAAAGCACACCTAGGTCTCTTTCTACTTCTGGGCAGGTTTTGATTACTATAGATTTTGCTTGAGGCGTTCAGATATTTACTAAAGCTTGCTCTACAGCGACATTAATATATCAGGGCAAGCAGTCAGATCCATATAGATAGCATCCAGCTGTGCCTTACTTTGTGCTTTGACTTCCACGGTAATGGAGACAAAATTACCGCCTTTACTGGGTCGTGTTTTGACAGCATTCTCACTTAAATCATCAACATGACGGCGGACAATTGCGACTACAATTGCATCCAGATCGGGGATATTTTTTCCCATAGCTTTTATCGGAAACAGGCAAGGAAACTCAAAGGGCGAGTCATGCTCGGCTTTTGTCTCAGTCGAGATGGCTTGTTTATAGTCTTGAAATAATTTCTGCATAAGCTGCCAGATGGGGCCCACTTGCCCATCACCTACCTGCTTGTTGTCCAAAGTGATAACCGGTAAAATTTCTCGCGTAGAACTCGTCAACCAGATTTCACTCGCCCTGCGCAAGTCTGCTTCTGAAATAACATCTTCACGCACACTTATCCCATTTGCATGAGCTAAATCAATAATGACATCGCGGGTAATCCCTGGCAATATTTCATTGCTATTTGCTGGCGTAATTAACACATCATCAATTACTACAAAAACATTACTCGCCGCACCTTCTGTTGCATAGCCGTCTTTTATCAATATCGCTTCGGCACAAGATTGGTCTACCGCTTGCTGGCGTAATAATATATTTGCCAATAGCGTCGTTGCTTTTATATTGCATAACTGCCAGCGCATATCATCCAGAGTAATTGCCTTCACGCCCTCTTCCCGGGCAAAAGGCGCAATAGCGGAACACATGGCAAAAATAGTTGGCTCACAACGCTCAGGAAATGCATGATCTCTTTTATCTGCAACACCACGCGTTATCTGCAAATAAATATATTGCGCATCACCCTCGACTAATAACGGCTCTAATATCTCCAGCCATTGCTCGGCATTCAAAGGCACAGCAAGACGTATTTCATTTAAACTATTGTTTAACCGCTGTAAATGCGCTTCCAGACAAAATAACTTGCCTAAATAAGCAGGAATCACTTCATATATTCCATCACCAAATAAAAACCCCCGGTCTAATACAGAGACCTTTGCCTCTGACAAGGGTAAATATTGGCCATTCAAATAGACTATTTTATCTTGCATGGACTTATTTAATTAACATTAAGGCTGCGTCATAAGTGCGTTGTAAAAAACTGCCTTTTTCTACTGTATTTAGGGCAACCAGTGGCATAGATTTTACTATATTATCGAGTAAAGTAACGTTAACTACGCCGAGCTGATCTCCTTGTTGTACAGGTGCCATAATTTGTACATCAACACTAGTGACTGCTTTCATTTCCTTATAATGTCGCCTGGAAATGGTCACATATAAATCTTCAGGGACCCCCAAACTTACAGTATTACTCGCTCCTTTCCAGATTCTCGCTGTGGTTAGCTCTGTATCTGCATCATATAATTTATGGGTTTCAAAAAACCGGAAGCCATAATTCAACAAAGCCTGACTTTCATTGGCACGTGCTCTTGTACTGTTTGTACCTAAAACCACGGAAATTAAGCGCATTTGTTCTCGTTTCGCAGAAGCAATCAAACAATAACCTGCTTCTTCGGTATGCCCTGTTTTTACCCCATCAACAGTCTCATCACGCCATAATAAAGTATTGCGATTTTTCTGGGTAATTTTATTATAAGTAAATTCCTTTTCTGAATCCCAGCGATAATAGTCTGGAAATTCCTTAATAACAGCTCGCGTTAGTGTTGCTAAATCGCGTGCCGTTGTGTAATGCTCATTTGGAACCGGCAAACCTGTAGAATTCATAAAATGCGTATTATGCATACCCAGACGCTGCGCTTGCTGATTCATCAATTCGGCAAAGGTGTGTTCATCACCCGCAATATGTTCGGCCATCGCGACACTGGCATCATTCCCCGATTGAATGATAATACCTTTTAATAAATCTTCTACTTTGACTTGCTTATTAACTTCAATAAACATTTTGGAACCAGGTGTGCGCCAGGCTTTTTCACTGATAGTAACCAAGTCATCAAGATGCAAGCGATTTTTGCTTAACTCTCGAAAAGCGATATAAACCGTCATGATTTTAGTCAGACTTGCTGGTGGCATTACTTCATCAGCATTTTTTTCAGCTAGAATTCGTCCACTATTAAAATCTTGTAAGAAATAACTGCTCGCTTGCAGAAGAGGTGGCGCCGGGGTTTTAATTTCACTTTCCGCATGACTATACGTAAAGGGTAATAATAGGAAAATAAAAAAAACGAATTGTAGCTTTTGCATAAAGTCATGCTGTATTTTTGGGAACATAAACAAAGAATCTGAATTGTAAGTTGAAAAATTATAACATGTGATGACCAGCTGTCTCTCAGAGACTAGTCGTCACGTATTAGGTTTATATTTTATTCAGAAATATAGTGGCCACTCTCGATGCCTATTTCTTTTAATTTTGCACTGATATCATCTGCCTCAGTCACAGAAGATATAGGGCCAATCTGCACTTTAAAGAGTTTACTTGCTGCTGTTTCACTGGACATAATTCTACTTTTTGACAAAGCTGCTGCCGTTATTTTTTCTTGTAATAAAACGGCATTTTCCCGCGTGACAAAGGCTCCAATCTGATAATAAATATTTTTAGCTAATGCCGCATCAGTATCGACTTTATTATCCCCAGGCTGAATGGCCACCACATTGACAAAGCCTGTGCCATCCTTAGCTAAGCCTAATTTAACAGCTGCCACAAAAGATAAATCAATAATTCTGTGGGCGTGAAAGGGGCCTCGATCATTAAGCCGAACAATCACGCTACGCTGGTTATCTAAATTTGTTACTTGTACATAACTTGGAATAGGCAATGTTTTATGCGCAGCAGTCATTGCCCACATATCATAAACTTCGCCGGTTGCCGTATTTTTCTGATGAAATTTGGTACCGTACCAGGAGGCGATTCCTTGCTGTTTATAGCCTTTATTATCTGGCTGCACATGATAGGTTTCACCTAAAACAACATAGGATTCAGGATTAACCGAAGCCGACCAGGGTTCAAAGCGTGGAACAGCATCCGCAATAGCAGAGATATCCATGGAAATATTTTCAGGGCGACCATCCATGACAATGGGTTCAATCTTTTTGGGTACAGAGCAGGCACTTAGCCATGCAGTCAATAAAATTAAACAAGCTCTATTCATTAGTTGCTATAACATATTGCTGTTTTACCGCTTGGCTTAATTGAAATACGGCTAATGCATACAGCGGACTATGATTATAACGAGTAATAACATAAAAATTCTCTAATCCTACCCACAAGTCTTGCCCATTTTCCTGCTCAAAACTTAATAACTTAAGCAATTCATCATCGTTTATTTGTTCAGGCAAGTGAACATGCAAAGCCTTTAGTTGTGCGGCTTTTATATCAGGCTTTAAACCTCTAGTCAGTGCCTGCTGATACTGATCACCTGTTGCGGTGACTGGAAACGCAATATCGTTACCTGTTTTCCAGTGATGCCGGGCAAAATAATTCGCTACACTGGCAATGGCATCAGCCGGATTATGCCATATATCACGTTTCGCATCACCTTCAAAGTCAGCTGCAAAATTACGATAACTGCTCGGCATAAATTGTGGCATTCCCATCGCACCTGCATAAGAACCAACCGGTTCTAAAGGATTCATATGCTCTTCACGACATAACAATAAAAATTGTTCTAACTCACTCAGGAAAAAAGCGCTACGCTTTGGATAATCAAAGCCTAAGGTCGCTAATGCATCAATAACCCTATGTCCTCCGGTACGTTCTCCGTACAAAGTTTCGACACCGATAATTGCAACAATAATTTCTTCAGGAATACCATAACGCTGTTGCATAATGGTTAAGCTTTCCTTGTTAGCCTGCCAGAATTGAACACCACCCTGAATACGTGAGTCACGCATAAAAATTTTACGATACTTATACCAAGGCATCCCTTCGGCAGGACGAGTCATCGCTTCAATAATCTTGGGCTTTATTTCTACCGCCTGAAACAATATTACTAATTCAGCTCGATCAAATTGATGCTGTTCAACCATTTTGCTAATAAATTTATCAACAGCGACCTGATCATTAATTTCAGCCTGTACAAAGGGGCTTATGAACAGTGATAAAAAAAACAGTGTAACCGGCAATAACTTTTGCATAAAGAGGGCTTTATAAGGGGTAAGAAAATGGAAAGGATGCCTGAAGCTTCAGTGCAGGAGTGCTCTTCAGCCGTGAATGTGAGCACACATTCACGGGCAAACAACTTTCCTACAATAAAAGGCCTGTATCAATAGTTGTCATTCAATGGCAACTTACTTTTTATCTTTTTTTACATACAGATCTGTAATCGTTCCGGTGATCATTTCAGCTGCAAATGCAAAGGTTTCAGAGAGTGTAGGATGCGCATGTATGCTTAAGCCCACATCTTCTGCATCGGCACCCATTTCTAACGCCAATACCGCTTCGGCAACCAGTTCCCCGGCATTAGGTCCAACCATACCAGCACCTAAGATCCGTCCTGTTTCAGGATCACAGAGTATTTTCGTCAAGCCTTCACTGCGGCTTAAACTTAAGGAGCGACCACTTGCTGCCCAAGGGAATGCACCTTTATCATAGGCTATGCCCTGCTCTTTTGCCTGATTTTCAGTTAATCCCATCCATGCAACTTCAGGATCGGTATAAGCAACAGAAGGAATCGTTAACGCATCAAAAGCGGATTTATGCCCTGCGGTCACTTCTGCGGCAATTTTACCTTCGTAAACGGCTTTATGCGCTAACATCGGTTGTCCGACGATATCGCCAATCGCATAGATATGCGGCACATTGGTTTTCTGTTGTTTATCGACCGCAATAAACCCTCGTTCATCAACATGAACACCTGCTTTATCCGCATCAATTAGCGCACCATTCGGTTTACGCCCAACAGCCACGAGTACTTTATCAAATAATTCAGGCTCAGGTGCTTTATCACCACCAAAAGTCACTAATAAACCATCATCTTGCGCGACTATGCTTTCTACTTTTGTTTTTAACCAGATATTTTTGTATTGCTTTTTAATATGTCTATGCAATGGTGTGACTAAATCTTTATCACAACCAGGAATAATTTGATCCATCAATTCCACAACACTGATTTCAGAACCCATGGCATGATAAACCGTCGCCATTTCCAGTCCAATAATACCACCGCCAACCACTAACAATTTCTTCGGTACATCAGCAATATTTAAAGCATCGGTTGAATCCATTAAACGTGGATCATCATTTGGAAAAGGGGGTATCTTCGTTGCCGTAGAACCCGCAGCAATAATGGCATTATCAAAAGTGATTTGCTGAGCACCTGCATCACTTGTTACTTCCAATGCATTGGCTGAAGTGAATTTCCCTAAACCTTGAACCACAGTCACTTTACGCTGCTTGGCTAAACGTGCTAAACCACCATTTAAAGTGCTAGTAATGCCTTCTTTCCAGCTTCTGATTTTATCTAAATCAAATTCAGGTTTGCTAAAAGTTAGTCCATGTTGCTCAAAATGTTCAGCTTCATGAACAATTTGCGCAACATGCAATAAAGCCTTGGAAGGAATACAGCCAACATTTAAACAGACCCCTCCCAAAACAGGATATTTCTCCACTAAAACAACCTGCTTACCTAAATCAGCCGCGCGAAAAGCCGCTGTATAACCGCCAGGTCCTCCGCCCAAAACCAAGACTTCCGCATGTATGATATCTGACATATTCTTATCTCCCTATAGTAACAAGCGGCGAATATCGCCTAAGTATTTAATTAATGTAGACATAAACCGCGCCCCTTCTGCGCCATCAATAACCCGATGATCGTAAGTCAGGTCTAACGGCAACATCAACCTGGGTACAAATTCAGATCCATTCCATACGGGTTGCATAACGGAGCGAGTAACTCCTAATATAGCGACTTCAGGCGCATTGACTATCGGCGTAAACGCTTTTCCACCTATACCGCCTAAACTGGAAATAGTGATGCAACCACCTCGCATATCAGCGGGGAGTAATTTACCACTACGTGCTTTTTCACTGAGCTCGGATAATTCTCGAGTTAATTCTGCAATGCCTTTTTTATCGACACCTTTTAGCACAGGCACCACCAGTCCATTAGGTGTATCTACAGCAATACCGACATTAAAGTATTTTTTCAGAATTAAGGACTGGCCGTCGGGCGATAAAGAACTATTAACCTTAGGGTAGTGTTGCATTGCGGCAACCAAAGCTTTAACAATAAATATTAAACCTGTTACTTTAATCTCAGTGCTTTTATCTGCATTCAACGCATTTCGGAATGCCTCCATTTCGGTAATATCGGCGTCATCATGATAAGTCACTAGTGGCAAATTCAACCACACTCGACTCATATTCTGCCCTGTTAAGCGTTGAATTTTACTCAGTTGTTGTTCTTCAATTTCACCAAACTGACTGAAATCTACCGCCGGAATTGGCGGAATACCAGCGCCACCCTGAACGGGCACACCAGAGGTCATGACTTGTTTAATGAAACTTTTAACATCTTCTTTTAAGATACGTCCTTTGCGTCCAGTACCTTGACTAATCTGGCTAATATCCACCCCTAATTCACGTGCAAATAAGCGTACTCCCGGAGTTGCATGAGCCGGTTTTCCTGAAGGTCTGTCAACTGGCGCACTTATAGTGCTTGAAGCGGGGCTAGAAACAACCTTTTTTTGCGCCACCGAAGCTGTTGGCTTTGGTGCTTGGTTGGTTTGCACAGGAGCAGCTGTCGTTACAGCTTCAGTTACTGACTGAACTTCCAGGGTAACAATTAAAGCGCCTTCGGAAACTTTATCCCCCACCTTAACAAATACATCTTTGACAATACCTGAATGTGTCGAAGGCAAATCCATACTCGCCTTATCAGTCTCTAACACAGCTAGAGTTTGCTCTTTTTCTACGCTATCGCCCGTCTGTATTAATACTTCAATGACATCAATATCAGCAACATCACCGACATCAGGGACCTTCACTTCAATTATACTAACGCTAGTCTCCGGGATAATTGCCACAGGGGTTTCTACCTTTTCGGGAATATCAATTTTAACATTCTCAACCCCAATAACTTCTTCAATTCCTTCAGATTCAGGTGAACTAGCCTCTAAGGTGACAACCAAAGCGCCTTCAGAGACTTTATCGCCTATTTTGATATGTACTGCTTTGACAATACCTGCTGCGCTAGAAGGTAAATCCATGCTGGCTTTATCTGTTTCTAACACCGCAAGCGTTTGCTCTTTTGCGACAATATCGCCTACTTTAACTAATACTTCAATGACATCAATATCAGCAACATCACCGACATCAGGCACTTTTACTTCTGTTAATAGAGTCATAATGTGTTCTTTTGTTAGATTAACCAAGGCGCAATAGTTTCTGCATCAATATTATATTTTTTAATTGCCTCATCAATTTTCACAGCATCAAATTCACCTTTATCTGCCAGGCTTTTCAGTGCAGCAATGGTAATATGGTGTCGATCAACTTCAAAGAAACTGCGTAATTTTTCCCGCGTATCAGAACGACCAAAGCCATCGGTCCCTAAAACGGTATAGTCTGCTTTAACATAGGGACGAATTTGTTCAGCAAAAGCACGAATATAATCTGTTGCAGCAATGACCGGAATATCAGCTTTACTAATACACTGTTCCACATGTGATACGCGAGCTTTTGCTGTTGGGTGCAAACGATTCCATCGCTCACATGAGAATCCATCACGTGCTAATTCAGTAAAACTTGTACAACTCCAGAGATCAGCCTCAACACCCCACTCGTCGCGTAATAATTTCGCCGCTGCGGCCACTTCGCAAAAAATCGTGCCTGAACCTAATAAATTTACTTTTGGTGCTTTTTTACGTGTTATACCAGACTGGAACAAGTGCATCCCTTTAAGGATATCCTCAGCCGCACCTTCTGGCATCGGAGGCTGATCATAGTTCTCATTCATCACGGTAATATAATAGAATACATCTTCTTGCTCAGCATACATGCGGCGCAAACCATTTTGAATAATAACGGCTAATTCATAGCCATAAGTTGGATCATAAGAGACACAGTTAGGAATGGTTGCCGACATCAGATGACTATGACCATCCTCATGTTGCAAACCTTCACCATTCAGAGTAGTTCGTCCTGCTGTTCCACCTAGCAGGAAGCCACGAGTACGCTGATCGGCAGCAGCCCAGATCAGATCACCAACCCGCTGAAAGCCAAACATTGAATAGTAAATAAAAAAAGGAATCATTGGTACGTTATGCGTAGAATACGACGTTCCAGCCGCAATCCAGTCACATAAACCACCCGCCTCATTAATGCCTTCTTGTAATACCTGACCGGCTTTATCTTCTTTATAATACATTAACTGCTCGGCATCCTGAGGCGTATATAATTGCCCGACCTGTGACCAGATACCTAGCTGACGGAACATGCCTTCCATACCAAAAGTACGCGACTCATCAGGAACAATCGGTACAATGCGTTCACCAATTTTTTTATCCTTAACCAAAATATTAAGAATTCTGACAAATGCCATCGTTGTAGAAATACCGTGCCCTGCTTTAGTGCCATCCAGAACAGCTTGAAAAGCACTCAACTCAGGAATTTCCAGGGCATCAGATTTTTGTCTACGCGCAGGAATCAGTCCACCCAGATCTGTTCTGCGCTGTATCATATACTTATATTCTTCAGAATCTTCAGCAAATTTTAAATACGGTAGACTCTCAATTTCCTTATCGGTCACCGGAAGTTGCCAGCGATCACGAATATTGGTGATCGATAGCAAGCTCATTTTTTTCTGCTGATGACTGGTGTTTTGTGCTTCACCTGAGTCGCCCATGCCGTAACCTTTAATGGTTTTTGCCAGGATAACCGACGGCTGCCCTGTGTGCTCGCTAGCGGCTTGGTAAGCAGAAAATACCTTAATCGGATCATGCCCACCACGATTAAGACCCCATATATCTCTGTCGGTATATTCGACAACTAAGGCTTTTAATTCAGGCGTATTAAAAAAATGTTCGCGTACATAAGTGCCATCTTTTGACTTATAGGTTTGATAATCGCCATCCACGCATTCCATCATGCGCTTCATAATCAAACCCTCTTTATCTTTAGCTAACAAAGCATCCCAATGTCGACCCCAGATAACTTTGATAACATTCCATCCAGCGCCACGAAAACTGCCTTCTAATTCTTGGATAATTTTACCATTACCACGCACTGGACCATCAAGACGCTGCAAGTTACAGTTAACCACAAAAATAAGATTGTCCAGATTTTCACGACCCGCCATAGTTATAGCGCCTAAGGTTTCCGGTTCATCCGTCTCGCCATCGCCCAGAAAAGCCCATACCTTACGCCCCTCAGTCTTAGCCAGACCTCGACTTTGCATATAGCGCATAAAGCGAGCCTGGTAAATCGCCATGATCGGACCAAGCCCCATAGATACCGTTGGGAATTGCCAGAAATCAGGCATTAACCAGGGGTGTGGATAAGAAGAAAGGCCATTACCACCCACTTCCTGACGAAACTGATCCATCTTCTCATCGGAAAAGCGTCCTAATAAATAAGCCCGCGCATAATCACCAGGACAGGAATGCCCTTGTACAAAAACCATATCTGCACCTTGCTCTGCAGTTGCAGCATGCCAGAAATGGTTATGCCCAACATCATATAAGGTTGCCGCTGATGCAAAGCTGGCTATATGCCCACCTACATTGGTATTTTTGTTGGCGCGTAATACCATCATCATGGCATTCCAGCGCACATAAGCACGAATTTTACGCTCAATCGTGGTCATACCCGGGTATTTGGGTTGTTGTTCAACAGGTATGGTATTGATATAGGCAGTATTGGCACTAAAGGGAATAGCCGCACCTGATTGTCTTGCCATTTCGACCAGTTGTCCGATTATAAACTGGACACGCTCATTACCATCTTGCTCCTGAATAGCGACTAATGCTTCCAGCCATTCTTTTGTTTCTTCCGGATCTATATCAAGCTGATCTAACATATTGGCATTTAAACCATTACTCATCCCATACTCCTGCGATTTTTTTGTGTCGCGCCGTACACAGCACGATAAAAACTATGTTTTTTCTGGCTCTCACGTTTTGCGCGGGAACCAAAAATCAATTAACTACCTTTGTGCATTGGTAACTGCTTCTTTAGCAAGTGCAGTTACTTTATCCCAATCTTTATTCTTAACAGCATCTGCTGGTACTAGCCAGGAGCCACCGACACATGCAACATTTTTAAGCGCCAGGTAATCATTATAATTACCTGGTGAAATTCCACCAGTAGGACAAAAAGTAATTTGTGGAAGGGGGCCAGCAATCCCTTTTAGCATAGGAATACCACCCGCTGCTTCCGCTGGAAAGAATTTAAAATGATCCAGACCATATTCCATGCCAAGCATTAGTTCAGAAACCGAGGCAATACCAGGAATCAAAGCAATAGAACTATGATTAGCCGCAGCTAAAAGCCTAGGGGTCAGGCCAGGGCTAATAGCAAACACAGCACCTGCATCAGCAACTGCCTGTAATTGCTCTGGTGTGGTAATAGTCCCCGCCCCCACAAAAGCACCTTCAACTTCCTCACTAATGGCTTTAATAGAATCCATTGCCGCCGCCGTGCGTAAAGTAATTTCTAATACTTTAATACCACCAGCCATTAAAGCCCTTGCCAAAGGCACTGCATCTGCAGCATCCTGAATAACCATTACCGGCATAACAGGTGAAGCATTTAAAATTTCAGAAGGATGAACTTTCCAGTTATTTATTGTCATATTGCTTTTTTTTATTTTCAAAGGACGTGGCTTAAGCCCGCCAGTTTCCAAACAGCCTGATAAAGGCGAACTAAAACCCTATACTACATATTCCAGATAGCTTATTGTTTAGTTATTCACCTGATTAACTTGACAAAAAAGATTATCTTCATCAAATAAATTGGTTGCACCGGTTTCAGCGGATGAAGTCCCCATCCGGAATGCACCAAACATTTCTCGGCCCATACCCCAATGATGGTCCTGAGCGCTATTTGGCTCAGCCTGACGCGCGGCAAATTCTTCGGCATCGACTAGTGCATTCACCTCGCCCGTTTGGGTATTCAAGTTAATCACATCACCAGTACGTAATTTAGTTAATGGACCACCATCTTCACATTCAGGACACATATGAATTGCTGAAGGGACTTTCCCAGATGCACCCGACATGCGTCCATCGGTAACAATGGCAACTTTAAATCCTCTGTCCTGTAAAGAACCTAATAACGGTGTCAATTTATGTAACTCAGGCATACCATTGGATTTCGGTCCCTGATAACGCAATACAATAATAAAATCACGCGCCAGTTCGCCACGATGAAAAGCAGCAAGCACCTCATCCTGATCATCAAATACTATAGCAGGCGCCTGAACCACTTGATGATCCTCGGATACCGCAGAAACCTTAGAAATACCGCGGCCCAAATTACCATGCATCACATGCAATCCACCGCCTACGGCAAAAGGCTTCTCCAGCGAACCGATCACTTCTGGATCTAGTGATCTTTCTGGACCTTCCTGCCAAACCAGCTTTCCATCGATTATTTTAGGCTCTTGAGAATAATCAGCCATTCCGCGATTATTGCCAACAGTTAAAACGTCCTTATGCAAATAACCACCTCTTAATAACTCTGCAATCAGCACACTCATACCACCTGCTGCCTGAAAGTGATTAATATCGGCCGGGCCATTAGGATAAACTCGTGTCAATAAAGGCACTGCGCGAGATAATTCATCAAAATCATCCCAGTTAATTTCTATACCTGCCGCTCGTGCAATTGCGACAATGTGCATCGTATGATTAGTTGAACCACCTGTAGCCAGTAAGCCAACAATGGCATTTACAATCGCTTTTTCATCAATAACACGACCTAAAGGACGGTAATCATCACCCAATGCCGTAAATTTTAAAACTTGTTCAGCAGCAGCTTTAGTCAGTTCATCCCGTAGCGGAGTATAAGGATTAATAAATGAACTGCCAGGAAGATGTAGCCCCATAATCTCAACCATCATCTGATTACTATTTGCCGTACCATAAAAAGTACAGGTACCTGGGCTATGGTAGGATTTAGATTCAGATTCTAATAACTCTTTACGGCCAATTTTTCCTTCCGCATACTTCTGCCGGGTACGCGCTTTTTCTTTATTGGTAATACCACTGGTCATAGGCCCGGAAGGTACAAAGACCGCTGGCAAATGTCCAAAACTCAATGCGCCTAGTAACAAACCCGGGACAATCTTGTCACAAACACCCAGATACAGACCGCCATCAAACATATTATGGCTCAGGCTGATCGCGGTAGACATGGCAATGACGTCCCGACTAAACAGCGACAACTCCATACCAGGCTGCCCTTGGGTAACACCATCACACATCGCAGGAACTCCCCCCGCAAACTGCGCAACACCACCCGCTGCTTTAATCGCCGCTTTGATCAAAGCAGGTGAGTCTTTATAAGGCTCATGTGCGGATAACATATCATTATAAGAAGAGATAATCGCAATATTTGCTTTCTTATCACTGGCTAAATCTGCCTTATCTCCAGTGCTACACGCAGCAAAACCATGCGCTAGATTGCCACAAGCCAGAGTTGAGCGATGCGGCCCTTGCTCAGCCGCTTTATCAATATGTTTTAGATATAGAGTACGCACCACATGGCTACGCTTAATAATTTCTTGAGTGACCTTTTCTACTACTGGATGCATACAGTCTTTTCCTCTAAAGTTACACAAAGGTAACAAATAAACAGTTTATCGAGTTTAATAGCGCATTATACAGCAACACTGTAACAACAAAAACAACAGTAAGCTGTAGAGCGGACTTTAGTCTGCCAGTTTATAGATAGTGCTTATATTTACGGACTAAAGTCCCCCCTACACCAAAGCCCTTGCCTTTAAAAAGGACTGTTCAGATAAAGCGCTCCAATGCGATACCTGCGTTCTAAATTGATTAAATGAAGTATAAATCTTCTTAGCCATAGGATCTTTATTGGCCAATTCGAGTACCACTTCTTCAGAAAGCTGCTTTAATTTGCGTAACACATCCTCTGGCAAAGGCTTTAGCTGAACACCATGCTTATTAACCAAAGTCTCCAAGGCCTGATTATTTCGCGCGGTATAATCGGAAAGCATATCCATATTCACCACTTTACAAGCTGCCTTCACAATACTTTGTAAATCAGCTGGCAACTCATTAAAAGCCTTTTTATTAATCATCGCTTCTATGGTAGAACCTGGCTCATGCCAGCCAGGGTAATAATAATATTTCGCCACTTTATAAAAACCAAACGCCAGATCATTATAAGGGCCAACCCACTCAGCAGCATCTAGAGCGCCTGACTGCAAGGAAGTAAACAACTCTCCCCCCGGGATATTAACTGTAGTCCCACCAGCTCTGCGCAACACTTCCCCGCCTAATCCCGGGATACGCATTTTTAAACCCTTTAAATCATCAACAGTTTTAATTTCCCGATTAAACCAGCCTGCCATTTGCACACCTGAATTTCCTGCAGCTAGCGGAATTAAATTAAACGGCTCATATAACTCGCGCCATAACTCCATACCGCCACCATAATATAACCAGGCATTCATTTCCTGAGCGGTTAAACCAAACGGGACAGAAGAGAAAAACTGCGTCGCTGCATTCTTGCCCTTCCAGTAATAAGCGCCAGAATGTCCCATTTGCGCAGTTCCGCTGGAAACGGCATCAAATACTTCAAAGGCTGGCACTAATTCATTTGCACCGTAGACTTTCACATTAATACGGCCGCCGCTCATCTCATTGATCATTTGTGCCAATAAATTTGCCCCCACACCTAAACCAGGGAAATTTTTCGGCCATGCTGTTACCATTTTCCATTTAAACTTAGCTTGAGCAACAGCTACGCCAGGCACCAGTACAGCACTACCTGCCACTAAGGCTCCAACACTGGCCTTATTAATAAAATCACGTCTTTTCATATTAAATTACCTAATTATCAATCAGGCGTTATTCTACCTGAATCATAGCGTTTTATACATCGCCAGAGTTATCGCTTATAATTACAGTTGATTGTGCTATTTATAAACTAAATTTTAAATAGCTACAAAAACCCTTTTACCATCTGATTTTTAAAATCCAGGAGATTCACCTTGAAAAAACTAACCGGCATTATTTTAGCGACCTCACTGATTACAGGCTGCGTAATTGATCCTTATACTGGAGAAGAAAAGGTATCGAACACCGCATGGGGAACAGGCATTGGTGCAGGTGCAGGCGCAGCAACTGGTGCAGCTATTGGCGCTATTGCCGGCGGCGGAAAAGGCGCTGGCATAGGTGCTGGTATAGGTGCTGGCGTAGGTGCCTTAACTGGAGCTGGCGTGGGTTACTATATGGACACTCAGGAAAAGAAATTACGCTTACGCTTAGAAAGCACCGGCGTTAGAGTACAAAGAAATGGCGACAATTTACAATTAATCATGCCAGGTAATATTACCTTTGCCACTGATTCTGAAACTCTCAATAGTAATTTCATCCCGATCCTCGATTCAGTTGCCATCATCTTTAAGGAATTTAAAGACACTAGCATCGACGTAGCTGGTTTCACCGACTCTACAGGTAGCGACCAATATAATCAGGAATTATCTGAACGCCGTGCCGCTAGTGTAGCCAATTATTTAATCAGCTCAGGAGTGAGCAGCGGCAGAATTCAATCCCGCGGCCTTGGCAAGCGTTACCCTGTAGCATCAAATAATAGCGCAGCAGGACGTGAACAAAACCGTCGAGTAGAAATCAATATTCGACCTAAATAAGTAATCCGTTTTTATTTAAGATACAAAAAAGGCCGCGATCAGCGGCCTTTTTTATTCAACAATAGCTCAATGCTAAGTATTTATTTCAATAAACCCTGCAATAAACCATTCAAGTTATGTACAAACTCAGCAGGATCATCTAATTGTCCGCCTTCACTTAATACAGCTTGATCAAACAAAATACGCGTTAAATCAGAAAAACGTGTATCGTCTTGCTCTTCTTTTAAGCGTATCACCAAAGCATGTTCTGGATTGATTTCGAACACAGGCTTAGTCGCGCCCATGCCAAACATATTCATATCCTGGCCAGCTTCTTTCATGATCCGTTCCATATTTAAGCTCATGGCGTCTTGCTCTGTCACCAGACAAGAAGGTGATGCCGTTAAACGATGGCTTATACGTACTTCACTTACTTTATCTTTTAACACCTCTTTGATTTGCGTAATCACTGACTCAAAGTCTTTAGACGCTTCTTCTTGCTCTTTTTTATCTTCTTCAGTATCAAATTTATCTAAATCCAACTGACCTTTAGCAACGGATTGTAATACCTTGCCATCAAAGTCATTCAGGTTAGAGACCAGCCATTCATCAACACGGTCTGATAATAATAGAACTTCGATACCTTTTTTACGGAAAATTTCTAGATGTGGGCTATTTTTAGCAGCAATAAAGCTATCAGCGGTCACATAATAGATTTTATCCTGACCTTCCTGCATCCGACCGATATAATCCTCGAAAGACACCTCTTGCGCGTCAGTATCCGCATGAGTTGAAGCAAAACGTAATAATTTAGCAACACGCTCTTTATTTTTATGATCTTCGATAGGACCTTCTTTGATTACATTACCAAATTGTGCCCAGAATGTAGCGTATTTTTCTTTATCATTATTAGCAATGTTTTCTAATAAGCCGAGAACTTTTTTAACTGCACCGGACTTAATCGTGCTAATTTTTTTGCTTTGCTGCAAAATTTCACGCGATACGTTGAGTGGCAATGAATCAGTATCAATCACACCACGAATAAAACGCAAATAACGCGGCATTAATTGCTCTGCATCGTCCATAATAAACACTTTACGCACATAAAGCTTTACGCCGTGTTTTGCATCTCTGTCCCACATATCAAATGGTGCACGCGCAGGAACATACAACAACATCGTATATTCGTTAGTGCCTTCTACTTTACTGTGTACGTGAGCTAAAGGATCCTGGAAATCATGCCCTACATGCTTATAAAATTCGTTATAGGCTTCGTCATCTAACTCACTTTTAGATTTAGTCCATAAGGCAGAAGCACTGTTAACCGTTTCGTCTTCAACTTTTGCAGGCTCTGTTTCATTGCCTTCTTCATCAGTCACAGCAGGAATTTCTTTCGCCATAACAATCGGCAAAGAAATATGATCAGAGAATTTTTTAACGATGGAAGTTAAACGGTAGTCATTCAAGAATTCTTTTTCAGCTTCTTTTAAATGCAAGATAACATCCGTACCGCGACTTGTTTTTTCTACTGTTTCCAGGGTGTACTCACCTTCACCAGTTGATTCCCAAAGCGTTGCTTCTTTGCTACCTGCCTTACGCGTAATTAAAGTTACTTTATCAGCGACAATAAACGCAGAATAAAAACCCACACCAAATTGACCAATCAATTCACTATCTTTTGCCTGGTCGCCGGTTAGTGCATCAAAAAACTGTTTTGTACCTGATTTTGCAATGGTTCCGATATGCTCTTGCACTTCTTCGCGCGTCATACCAATACCATTATCACTTACTGTGATAGTATTTGCTTCGTTATCATAAGCTAAGCGAATTTTTAACTCGCTATCACCTTCATACAAGCCATCATTAGAAAGTGCTTCAAAACGTAGCTTATCAGCCGCATCGGATGCATTAGAAATCAATTCACGCAGAAAAATCTCTTTGTTACTATACAAAGAGTGAATCATTAAATGTAATAAATGCTTAACTTCAGTTTGAAATCCTAGCGTTTCTTTTTTTGCTTCAACGGTCATTATGTAAGTATCTCCGAAATAATTGAAATTCTCATTTCGATATAAGGGTAAAGATTGTTTTTTCAAGGGCTAAAGATTAAGCAAAATAAAATATGCACAAAATAATCCTCGCTTGCTTAGGCAACTCGCAACAAATACCCCACCCATCTTGCTAGTCTTTTTGTCCTTCTTCTGAGTTGTAGAAATAGTTACGTAGCCTGCTATGTGCCTATTTCTACGCCTAGAAGACAAACAAAAATCCTGCGCAATATGAGGTAGGTTATTTATTGCGCGCTGCCTTAGCTTATTTGTTCATTTTTGCTGAAAATATTGCTATTTTATTAATTCTTAGATTTAACTAATAAGTGCAGCGTAGCGTTGTCATATTTATGCGACTGAGCGAGAGGCAGCATGAT
The DNA here is from genome assembly GCA_964459125.1 of uncultured Methylomonas sp. Classification (GTDB taxonomy): domain Bacteria; phylum Pseudomonadota; class Gammaproteobacteria; order Methylococcales; family Methylomonadaceae; genus Methyloprofundus. The sequence continues at coordinate 27,303 of CAYWLM010000021.1, forward strand.
TACTGGAATTGCACTTCAGAGTTGAATCTAGCATTGAATTACAAGTGTTGATGACATAAACTTAGAAATGGAGATTTAATAAAACCCGTCATCCCCCGCAGTTTTTTAGCAGGAATCTAGTCTATAAACATCCAGATTCCTGCTAAAAGCATACAGGAATGACGGTCTTTCTAATGATTTAAAAGTACCAATTTATTCGGATATTATTAAAACCTGGATCCTTAAGTATTATGTTTTTTTTGATCAATCTTAAGCAGAGGTAATTTATTATGTATGAACTAGAAGAAAGAAAAGAGCAATGTCCATATTGCGGGGAAAGCATAGATATGTTTATTGACGGCTCTGAAACTCATCAAAACTATATCGAAGACTGCCATGTTTGCTGCCAGCCAATTACCGTCGATGTAACGATCACTCATGAGGGTGAAATTGCTATGTTGTTATTACAGGAAAATGAGACATAAAAAATAACATCTATCTATAACGAAATTGCATCAAAAGCTAGACAGGAAAAACAAAGTATTGCTTGATTTGGAGGTTATGAAGCCAATTCTATATCAGATGCCGGAATAGAACTACACGTCAGACAATAGCCCTCCTCAGGTGTAAAGGAGGGTGCTACAGGATAATGAACTTCGCCCTTAAGCAGTTTCTGGCTACATGAGCCGCAATTCCCCATACGACAGCCAAAAGGTAGTGTAATGCCATTAGTCTCTGCAAATTCAAGAGTAGACTCTGCTTCGCCTGTCCATGTCAGAGTTTTTCCAGTCTGATCAAATTTCACCTGATATTGATTATCGGCTTTGACTGCAGCTGATTTGCGCTTGACGGTAGATGGTCCGAATGCTTCAAAATGAATGCGCTCATCGGCTACTCCCCATAAATCCAGTCCTTCAGCTAAATCCGCCATCATCGGCCCCGGGCCACAGAAATAAAAATCGAAATCATTGCCTGGCAGTTTTTGTTTCAATAAATCCAGAGAAACACGGCCTTCAATATGGTAATCCTCTCCCAGAATATCCTGATCTTCAGGAGCACTGTAGCAAACATGAAGCTTAAGATGCTTGTTTGCCTGAGCAATTGTTTTCAGGTGATCTTTCATAATCTGTTCACTGCCATTGCGAACACCATAAAAAAACCAGATATCTGATCCTCTTTTAATGCCGACTTTATGCAGGTGATTCAGCATACTAAGTACTGGAGTAATACCGATACCAGAACCTATCATGACAATTTTATTGAGTTTATCTGTCTCAGAAAGACAGAAATTACCGTTTGGAGCAAGCACCTTAATACTGTCGCCTTGTATAACCTGATCGTGCAAAAAAGAAGAAGAAAGACCCGGCGGTAATTCGGGTTTGTCACGAGGTGCTGGAATGCGTTTTACTGAAATTCGAAAATAATCATTACCCGGCGCATCAGATAGACTATAACAACGAACCACAGGCTTGTCCTGTCCAGGTATGTCAAAGCGAAAAGTCAAAAATTGACCGGGGTTGTAATTCGGCAATTTAAATTTTTCGCCCGGTTTCAAGTAAAACGAATGAACCTGATCCGACTCAACCACAATCTTATCCACACGGAATAACTTTTCATCGTTCCAGACAGGTACTGGCAGAGACTTTTTTGTAGGTGTTTGTTTCAACAGTAATTGTAAAAAGTTTCTGCCTATGCGTATAGCTTCCAATACAATCAATGGCAGAAACATAAGCAAAGTGCCGAATAAATCTTCATTTTCGCCAAACCCGCGATGCATAAACAAAACAAATGCAGCTAAATAGACGATGCGATGCAGACGTTTCCACCACTTATATTTTAAATGTTTTACTGAGAAGTTATTACTGGTGAGAAATAAAGGAACCAGCAGACATAGGCCAGTCAGTCCAAAAAAAAGATAAAATAAGTCCGGCTCCTGAAAATCCCTGACAATTTCCGCTGGTCCGTCTGCCTGATTGACATAAAGAAAGGCATGAAATGATGCATATAGAAAGCAACTAATTCCAATCGCGCGTCGGTGAACATTCAATGCGGCGATAACAGGCCATTTGGGAAATAACTGTTTCAGTGGAGTCAGGCACAAGACAAATATCAAACAACTAATTGCTGTGTTGCCAAAAAAGTCCTGCATATCGGAATATTTCCAGGCACCCAGACTACCATTCTGAGATAGAAACAACATGTAGAGCGCAGGAAAGGCAAGTAAAGGCCAGGCAATCAGCTTTTTTGAAATGATCGTAGCGATAAACTTCATGAAGGAATCCTGCTTGCTAGATTAAAAAAAGACGCTAAAAACCGAGCGAACACCGTAACCAACGCTACGCTTATGATTTTCCTGATGGCTCACATAGGAACCCAGAGTCCATAAAAAATTACTGCCTAGTGCTTGTTCAAATTGAGCACCAAAAGCGATTGCACTGTCTTTGGTAACGCCTCCGAATTCAAAGATAATCTTTCTATGAATCGAGCCCAGATATCGTTCATATCCGATAGCGCCTCCGAACGTGTTTTGCGCATCATTGGATAACGCCGGTCCATAACTTCCAAGACCTGATGCAGAAAATAACAGACCGACCTGACCCAAAGGCCCTCCTGCATTGAAATTTCGTGCGGCAGAGGTAAATTCGCCAATTCCCCAGAATACGTTCATATAAGCATTATCGACCGTATAAGGTGGGGTTAGGTTAAACTGGGAAAGTAGCAGCGCACCTGTTTGTGCAAGTGATGTGTCTTTATTTAATCCAATCGACTGGTTGTAACTAAATGTTGTATTCAGTACTCCCCATAATTGCTGGTAGGAGGAAAAAGCAAAATTTAACCCATTACTGGGATTACTGTCATTAACATCGTAAACCACAACTATATCCGCTTCTATCTGGTGTTCAGCATAATTGAAGGTGGAAAATAAACCTATTAACTGGGCTTTATCATCGCGTATATTATTATTACGATTAATAAAATTCCAGCCAAACAAACCGGTAATAGTCGCTTCAGCACTACCAAACAGGTTCAAAGATGTCCGTGTAATACCTACCGAGTCTATGGTATCGTTAATCAATATTCCCGATTGGTAATTAACCGGTTGTCGACCCAGAGCAAAGTCAAAACTGGCCCAGTTTCCGGTTGAGCTTTTCAGTCCAGGAAAAAGACTATCGAAGCGTCCCTCAAAAAACAGTACTTGTATATGACCATTAGTTGCATCGACACCCTCCCCTTGCGGATATATATTGTAACCAGAGAACTGACCGTTATTATCAAATGGTGTAAAACCGATTAGTAGTCGTTCTGTCGGCGTAAGATTCAAGTTACCATAAATATCCAGCGAGTTAACCCATTCGCTGACTTGCTGGTTTCCATCATCGGAAGTCTGCACTGCGGTGCTAAAAGTTCCAAAAGGAAAAAACTGCGGCTGCCATACAGCCCCTGTTGGAAGTTCGAATCCTTTACTAATTGGGCCACTGCCGAAAAAAGAATCACCAAGATGAAAAAGTGTATCAGGGCGCTCAGGTACTTCTTGTAGAGGAATTGAGCGTGTACTCAATTTTGTCTGCTGAATGCGTTCAGGCAATTCAGTTATGTTTTTCAGATCATCTTTAGATAACTTGGTTCCCGACTCGGACAAAGAAATCGCTTTAGGATGATGTGCTTTTTTAGCCGTTGCTTTATGACCGTCGACAAGCGATTTAACCTTGGCCTCTTCCTGGTCAAATTTGCGCTCCGCATCCTGCCCGATTGCATCTACTTTTTTTCTAGCCTTATCAAGATTGCTTACAAAACGCCTGGATGCCTCG
>CAYWLM010000021.1:31190-34438 GCA_964459125.1 uncultured Methylomonas sp.
ATCTACTTTTTTTCTAGCCTTATCAAGATTGCTTACAAAACGCCTGGATGCCTCGTTTTTTAGTTTCTCTGCTTCGGCTAATTTATGGTTATACCCAGTCATAGCTTCGCTTTTGATTTTTATAGCAGCAGATATGGCAGCATCAAATTCTTCATTTTCGGCATTCTGAACTCTGCTTTTGGCTCTTTGCATCTCATTTTCCAGGTCCGCATCAGCCTGATTTTTGAGTGTTTCAGCATGTGCCATATCTTTTTTAAATGCTTGATGCGCCCGTTCTTTTAACTGTTGGGCTTCAGCCATATCCTTATTCCAGGCAGTTAAAGCTTCATGGTGAATATTTTGTTCCTGAGCATAGCCCTGGCTAGGGTAGCTAATTATTATTGCTGAAAACACTAGATTAACAGCAAACATTACCCTGATTCCCGGGTTTTGTATCTTCATACTGTTACCTTGCCTATTTTGAGAAAGGATGTATACATTGAAGTGACCCTAAAAAATTTGTTCCAGATCTAGCAACCAGGATTCTTTATGCAATTGCGGCGGTGAATTCATAATCTGATCTTCAGTTGGCGTCAAATCCAATACGCCAGATTTTTTGTCCAGCACAATATTGAGCTCCCATAAGACCATAGCTCCTTTTACTATTCGATCCGCAACCTCCTTCGCAGACAGGCCATAGTCAAAACCCACACCACTGACATCCCAGGTCAAATGTACTGGCATCATCTGGGAAATAAATTTAAGGTTAACAGTATAAGGTCCATTCCCGGTCAATGCCTTTGCATCGACTTTGTATTCGCCCCAACGTGTACCGCCAGGAGACAGGGACCTGACTAACTTCCTAGTATCCGGAGGTCTTCCTGTAAGTAAGCTGGATGCAGTATTCGGGCGGATAAACGGAAGTGCTGTCTGAGAATAATTCACTGTCAGGATTTCAGGACGGTATCCTCCACGGATAGTCAGCCCCAAAAAGTCTGATTCAAGTGAGAGTAGATATGGGTCAGCAGGCACTTCCCAGTTATGTACATAACGGGATAAGAAATCTCGAACATCGCCGTTCGGGTCGCGGTCTCCGGAACGGAATACGACTTTGCCTTCCACGTCGGCAACAGTCACCTGCACGAATACCAGCCTTTCCGAATCGAAACCAGTCGGCACATTATGTCCGTCGGTTCCATTTTTTATTTCGACATTAAAGGCTATCTGTTCATCGTTATTCTCTTCAACAACAAATTTCCCAAACTGATAACCGCGTCTAAGCAACTGGTAACGTGCGACATCAAAATTAGCCATACGTTCAATTTGCAGCTGGATAAACTCATAGGCCTGGCGTCTTTTTCTATGACTTTTCCAGGCCTCAGGAAAAGCGTGTCCATCATTATTTACGCTTTCAAATACATCAGAGCCCCAGCCAGCCTTGTAATCAAAACTAAACCAGTCTTCAAACGATGCAATCTCAGGTCCTTCAGTAGAGTGTGGAAATATCCCCGGGTGTACAATCGGATAATCAGGTCCAGGAAATGAATGATTTGTAACTTTCTGTATCGGTGTGGGTAACCCGCCTATATGCGCAACAGGTCCTTTTGCATAACCGGATTTTATCCCCGGTTTTTTACCCATATGACAATCCTGACAAACCTCGCCTCGTGCTTTGGCGGGCGAATTAAGAAACTGAGTATAAGCCGCCTCCAGGCGAAAACCGTTTTGTGAATTCACATCGTGGCACATGGAGCAAATTTGTGCGGTTGAGAAATATGCTCTTTTGTCCGCCTTCGAATGAATACGTTCACTACCCGGCTTTATGTCCGGAGCAGGAGACACACTGTATTTATCGATAACCTGTTTAAGAATCTCGTTGGAAAGTGGACCATACATAGGAGCATTAATAGAACCTTGTTCCAGACCAAATCGGCCACTTACTCGCCCATAAGGCTTTTCAATGCGATGACATACAACACATGTAATGCCTTGTCTTGACACTGCACTACGATTTGCATTTGCGGTAAATAAAGGTTCCTTAAGTGTCATACCCACCTCGGTATGGCAACGTATGCAAAAATCACCATTAGTCCCTTTACTACGTTTAATAAAAGTAGCTTGCATCGCATTAAACATGGGACTGATTTGAGCATAAGAATGGGGTGATGCCGCCCATTCCTGGTATTCTCTAGGGTGACAGTCTGCACATTGTGATGCTGATGGAAACCGATTGACGACAGCAAGATCATAATGCGCCCTGGCGCCAAGATCTTGTAATGCATCAGCACTTAATTGATCTAGTTTCTGGCGCTCCTTTTGACCATAACTATTAACTTCCCTCCGAACTTTTTCAGTTTCTTGTTTGGCATCTTTAACTAGACTTTCAGCTCCCGCTTCAATTCTATCCAATGTGGATGAAGAGTTTTTCTCAGTCTCCTGATTTTCAGATCCGAAGGCTACTGCATTCGATAATATCAGCAGTATAAGGATCGTTGAACTTTTCAGTATTAGGTATCCAGGCACAATAAATCCACCAAATAATTATGAGGTACTAAAAAAACACCGAGGGAAATTTAGTTACAAAGTTTAAAACCGTTCGTAAACGAAATCAAATTAATTTATACAAGGTAAATTTTTGCACATAGAGCAAAAGGTACACATATTATAAATTCAATAGCAGCCAATATCGCATAGACAAACGGGGTAAGACACTACAGAGGTAATGATAAAAAAGCCAGCCGAGTTGCTTAACACCTTCGTTCTTACGACATAATTCTATAATCAACTCTATTTGACATTGCCTTGCTTTCAGGAAATTTCTTTTCAAGCCGGGCAAGATTAATACTAACAAAATACCTGAGGCTCTTGATAAAATCATCAAAAACAGACACATGAATTCGTAGTCTGACTGAGTTCATTCAATATTCGAATACCAGAAAATAGCAGTCAAACTAGCTAAATTATACCGATTGGAGATATCAAATCAACTCATCGAGATAAATCCACAGGAGAATACGTAAAAACACTAATGACTGCAACTAGCTCGAACGTGAACTTGCAATTGCACAGAGTTATTTAAAATCTCGTAGATAAATTTTAATCGTTAATGCATGCGCAATGTCTTATTGCTAGCCGGCAAAAACCTGGATATAAATGATCATTCACCACAAATCCATTCCTGATTACGTACAACTCACAGCCAAATTAAAAAAATCCTAAAATATCAGCATGTTAAGAGTCTCGTCATTCCCGAAGTCTACCCAGTCAAG
>CAYWLM010000022.1:0-34151 GCA_964459125.1 uncultured Methylomonas sp.
TGGATATGCCTAGCACTATATGTTGTGCCTACCCCACGAAATCGGGAAGAGCCAAAAAGCTGCTTTATTGGTGTCATAAAATAATTTGAACAGGGAAGTAATATAGCAGTTGTATTTTAGTGTTTTTGAAGCTTATTTTTTACTTTTAAAGATAACTGCTTAACAGGATTAAAGAAAAATAGTTATGCACATTATCTGTGGATAAGTCTGTGGGTTAATGGTAGAAAAGTATGCCTAACGCCTAACATTGTTACAGTTTTGTTAATTTGTATGAATTATATACAATTCAATAAATATGAACAAATTCAATTGCTTATGTATGTCAATATGTGATTGTAAGGATTTTTTTATAAATAAATGACATGCTCTGAATTCGATTTAGCAATATATTAAGATTGTGGAGGGATTTTTCTGAGTCTGTTTATAAAGCAGTGATGAAATAAATTGTCGAAGTTTTTCCGTGTATGTTCCTGAGTATTACGGTCGTTATAATAACTTTCTAAGGAACGAGGGTTTAATAATACCCGAAAGTATGGCGCAGGATTTTGGCTTTACAGGCGTGTTAGGAAAACAGGCGCATAGCAGGCTACACAACTGGTTTTCTAGCGCGGCTGTGAAGTCAAAAGACAAGTCAGACTCAGGCATTATTGAATTCTCGTTCCTAAGCTGCCTGTACGAAAGTGAATAACAAGATATGCTTACAGTTTGAAAAGAAAGAGGTTTATGCTAAGTCAGATGACAGAGAGCGTGTTGATGGAACGTGGGATAAATGAGTAAAGAGACAATTTACAGATTATCCACGCACATTAAAAAAATCTGTATCAAGGTGATGATAATTTTGCCATAGATATCGAGTTTAAAATTACTGAAACTGATGATATCTGTCGTGGCAACTTAACGATAAAAAAGGCGCCAGATCCTGGGTTGATTAATAATATATGAGGACATAATTAGACTGCCTGCCTTTATAGGGACGGGCAATCTAATTTGCGATTAGCAGTGCATTACCCCTCAGAATCATCCGTAGAGGGAGGTTCTTTTTTATTAGCTCTGGACATGAAGATCATAACCGCAACGATTATAAGTATGATAATAAAAGGAATCAGGATTTTATTTGGGATCGCGCTTTCTTCTGATTCCAGGCCTACAGAAAAAGGCAAGTGCGAATCGATAGTCTCTCCCTCGTTAAGTACAGTAACATGTAGCAGGTAATTGCCCACCCCGTATTGTCTAAAATCAACTTTAGCATTTATGGTACCTTTTTTGATTTGCTCGGGGCTGTGGTAATACACCCGGCTTCCTTCCGGTTCTTTGGTAACCTCAAATTCTACGGTGGTTTGTCGCAGTTTTGACCCTTCATAATCAATCACCAAATCAGTTAATCCTGCTTCCGGGATGATATGACAAAAGCTTTTACCACCTGATAATGCGGGTGTATAGGCTGAAAAGTGGATGATTTCTTTACCTACAGAAATTCGACAAGTATCAACTTCACCTTTTGCACCTCTATGAGCATTTGCAGTCAATGGTAGTATCAGGGTTAAACACAAAATAGATAATAATACGTGTGACTTGTATTTAATTAAGCGGCGTATATCAGAAAAAATGCCAAAGTTTTTTTTGTGCTTTTTTGCATTATTGTGTTGCGATCTTATTGAGTGAATAGCATTATTGCTATATTGATAACCCATTGAAGTTAAATCTGATTTTTTCATGTCATACCCTCTTAAAATACAGGCATTAGTATCCTAAATAATAGAACGCTGTCTGCGTGTAATGAAATTGAATAGAAATTCAATATTGTTTTGGCTGGATGGCTAATTTACTGACAGCATTTAATGTCGGTGTTGCCCCCAGCTCTTATTATGCCGAAGCTGTTGATTTATAAGCCTGAACTATTGTCAGGTTAGTGTGATCATAGGTTAAAAAGCAAGTACCAGTCAAATACTTAAGAAATTTTAGCGCTCTAAATTTTTACTTATGCTAATATGCCGAAGGCTGAAATAAGGCGTCGAAGAGCGCTGTTTGTGGTGCCCAAACTATAGCGTATAGCTATTTCTAGGTTCATTAAAGGTATTTACGAGGATTAACATGACTGAACTAATTTATATACTGACTATTCTTTATGCTCTCTATGTTATTGATAATGTAGTTGGTGATAAGTTGGTTTTATTCTTTGCTCTTTCAGCATTAATTATTGGTATAGTTCATTAATGCCCATTACTTCTGCTTAAAATGATTGCTGTGTTGTCTTTCTGCAAAATAATCTAGCCATCGTCGTCATGCAAGAGGGAGATCTAGAATCCTTACTTAAGTTGATTTCACCAGTTCAATGTTTTTTGCTCAGGCCTTTATACTCGTTCTTAATGAACTAGAAGAAAGGCTTGAGCCAGAGTTTCCATGGATATCGCTAATTTATCTGGTATTTCATCGTCTACCGAAATACAGGTAATATATAGTTACTTTAATCACGGATTATCGGTTCAAAAAAGGAGTTAATTTGAGCGCTATAAGACATGGTGTATCAGTTGGCATAGCAAGAATAGATAATGAGTTTTTTCTATCTATAAAAGCATTTGGTAAACTTAAGCATGAGGATTATTTGAAAATTAATCCAATGATAGACTCTGCACTGAAAGGCGTTAAAGATCCTTATATTAATGCCTTTATTGACGGTTCTGAGTTTCAAGGTTGGGAATTAAGAGCCGCGTGGGATGATTTAAAGCTAGACTTAAAGTATAGCCATAAATTTAGCAAGATTGCTATTTTTGGCAATAAGAAATGGCAAAAGTATGCAGCAAAAATTGGTACCTGGTTTGTTCCGGTGAAATTAAATATTTCGAAGATTCTGAGCAGGCAATAGCCTGGTTACAGAAATAAATCATATGTGGTTTGTGTCAATGATCTGTATTTCTTTTAGCAATAGACAGGCATTTAGGTATAAATCACGCAACAGTAGTTAAGCAGCTTAGTTATTAGCCAATATATGATTTGACTGGCGTATTAATATTAATGTATTCAATTTAAGTTCCCTATTTTTTCAATTTACTATCTATGTCTACCATACAGGCTCCTTCACGTACAACTCCTGGCACGCATCAGCGTAATGCAGAAAAACTGTCTAGAATTCCAGTAAAAGTAGTGCCCAGCAATACGGTTTTACGCAAACCAGACTGGATTCGAATTAAGTTAACGGGCAATGAAGATGTGGTTCGCATCAAAAAAACTTTGCGTGAAAACAAATTACACAGTGTTTGTGAGGAAGCGGCTTGCCCAAATTTAAATGAGTGTTTTAGTTTAGGTACGGCAACTTTTATGATTATGGGTGACCTATGCACCAGACGCTGTCCTTTTTGTGATGTAGCTCATGGAAAGCCGGAACCTTTAGATGTAAATGAACCTATAAATCTTGCTAAAACGATCAAAGAATTAGCGCTTAAATATGTGGTGATTACTTCAGTTGACAGGGATGATTTAAGAGATGGTGGGGCGGGGCATTTTACTGCATGTGTTAAAGCGATCCGTGAGCAATCACCTGAAACTAAAATAGAAGTTTTGGTGCCTGATTTCAGAGGGCGAGTCGTTGTTGCATTAGAGCTGTTGCAGTCTAGTCCTGTAGATGTGTTTAATCATAATCTGGAAACTATACCTCGGTTATATAAACAGGCTCGGCCGGGGGCTAATTACCAACAATCTCTTGATTTGTTAAAAGCGCACTATGAAATGTTGCCAGAAATACCAACAAAATCTGGCTTGATGTTAGGTATCGGTGAGACACAGGAGGAAGTGCTTGAAGTGATGCGTGACCTGAGAGATCATCATTGTTCAATTTTAACTTTGGGGCAGTATTTGCAGCCAAGCACTGACCATTTAGCAGTGCAACGCTATTTAACACCTGAAGAATTTGATGAGTATGCCATGTTGGCTAGGCAAATGGGATTTAAGCAAGTTGCCAGTGGACCGATGGTACGTTCGTCTTATCATGCCGATGAGCAGGCGCGTGAGTTACTATCTAAGTAGCTCGACGATTGGAAGGGCTGTGTTTGGTGGGTGTGGGGGTTAGTTAACGCGAAAGACAACGATGGTTTTACCATGGGCTGAAATTAATTGTTTGTCTTCCATTTCTTTTAAAATACGCCCTACCATTTCTCTTGAACAACCTACGATGTGACTGATTTCCTGGCGTGTGATATGTAACTGCATGCCGTCAGGGTGAGTGATAGCATCAGGTTCTTTAGTTAAATCCAGTAATGCACGGGCTACACGGCCTTCAACATCCATAAATGCCAGATCGCAATATTTTCTGCTTGTTATCAGCAATCGGCAGGCGAGTTGTTCACCAAATAAAGAGAGTAAGTAGACTGCGTGACTGGCAAGTTCATTATGCATGGCCTGGTGTAGGCGATCGTAACTGATTTCAGCGAGTTTACATGCTACGCGAGTTTTAACGGTGACTTCTCGATTGCCAGGGGGTCTAAATACTCCGATCTCACCAATAAAATCATTTTTATTCAGGTATGCCAGAATGAGTTCATGCCCCTCATCATCTTCAGCACAGACACTGGTAGAACCTTCAACTATATATTGCAAGGTATTGCCTTTGTCACCTGGTCGAATAATGGTTGTTTTAGCTGGATAGCTATGCAAATGGCACAGCGTAAGTAGCTTGGATATAGCGGCATTTTGTTCAGGACTTCTTGAAGAGGCGTCGCTTATCATAAATAAATAATCTGATTTCATGCATTGAAAAAGAACTTTCTCTGAATTTCAGTGTAGTAGTATCTTATTTACCCCCAAAAAGGGCGTAATAGAAATCGAAAAACTGAATACTTCCACGTATGGTTTATTTTATTCTGATAGTTAAAGTTAAAGTTAGAGTTGGTCGATAAGCCGGGTTTTGTCTAGGACAGTCATTCATCTAGGCCATAAGTCACCTTATGGCTCAAGCGATCTACCCAGAAGCCGCGCGGGCCACGCGTCTGCTCCTCTATTTGATCTTGCTCCAGGTAGGGTTTACCATGCCGCTCCTGTTACCAGTCACGCGGTGCGCTCTTACCGCACCATTTCACCCTTACCCAGCATCAGAAACCAGGTTTCAGATGCTGGGCGGTTTATTTTCTGCTGCACTTTCCGTAGGCTTGCGCCTCCCAGACGTTATCTGGTACCTTGCCCTGTGGAGCCCGGACTTTCCTCTGTATTACTTGAATTCAATTAATACAGCGACCGTCTGACCAACTCTGTGAATCATTATAGCTGAATTTTACAGCTATTAAAGTATAAGTAATATTTAAGAATTCATTTACCTGAGATAGGTGTGGCTGGACCTCGGTTTACTAAGGATCGTAACATGAGAGTTATCCCTCAACTTTTACTAATTCTAAAGCAGTTTGATAGAGTAATTTTTTGCGTGCGCCGGTAATCTCTACGGCTAATCTCACGGCTGTTTTAATCGAGCATTCAGTTAATAGGGCTTTGAGTGTTTTTAATTGCTGCTCGCTTAATGATTCAGGTTTTTTTTCTATTTTGGAGCCGGAAACCATGATCACTAATTCCCCGCGTTGCATATTACTGTCTTGCGCAAACAGTTTAAGCATGTCTTGTATACTAGATTTTATGATGGTTTCGTGTAGTTTTGTTATTTCTCGGGCAATTGCTATTTCATGATCTGCTGGTAATACGCTAGCAAGGTCCTTAAGGCAAGCATCTATGCGATGACAAGACTCGTAGAATACCCATGTTGCAGTGTTTTTCTTCTGTTCTTCAAATAGACTGATTCGTGCGCTAGAGGTGCGAGGTAAAAAGCCTAGAAATGAAAATTGGGTAACGGCGAGCCCTGATGCGGATAAAGCGGCTATTAAGGCACATGCTCCAGGTATTGGGGATACTTGAATGCCAGCAGTTTGTGCCAGAGCGACAACCGGCATGCCAGGGTCACTGATTAAAGGAGTACCTGCATCTGAAATAATGGCAATTGATGTGCCTTGTAGAATTTGCTGGATTAAGCTCTCTGCCTTTTGTTGTTCGTTATGTTGATGAAGTGCGATGCAATGTGTTGTAATGCCATGGTGTTGTAGTAAGGTGCGTGCGTGTCTTGTATCCTCTGCGCAGATAAGATCGACCTGTTGTAATGTTTCTATTGCCCTGACGCTAAAGTCGGCTAAATTGCCGATAGGTGTTGCAACAACATATAATTTTCCATGCTGATTAGGCATACTAGAGTCCTGAAGTGAAAGTGATGGGTTAATAGTATACTTCGAGCAATTGAGACTAAGTAAAGAATTTTTCTAGGTTTAATGGATGTAATTGATTGTGGTATTTATGAAACGTTATACAGGGTTGATATTGGAAAGCCAGGCTATTATAAAAATTTCGTTGTTTAGTGCATTACTGCTAATCTCAGGCTGTGCTTTGCACACTGGCGGTCAAGGTCCATCGGCTGTTAAAGAGAGTGTTATGGAACGCAAAGCTGATCAGTTATTTGAGCAAGGGAATTATAGTGATTCTGCAATGCTGTATCAGCGCCTTGCGCAAAAATCATCAGTGAGACAAAATATTTTACGGCTAAAGGCTGCACAGACATTCTTAAAAATACCTCTAGATAATAAGGCAAAAATAAATCTGGATTTAATTGCGCCAGAGAAATTAAATACCGGCCAGCTGAATCAGTTGTATATGATGTATGCACAATTAAACTTAAATTCAGGCGGTATTGAACGGGCTTTAGACTATTTAATGCGTATTTCTGTGCCTTCATTAAGTCGTACTCAAAAAACTGTTTATTATGAAATGACTGCCTTTTCATATGCACTAGCTGGGCAGATTGTTAAGAGTGTGCATGAGAGGATTGCATTAGATCTATACTTGCAAACGGATCAGGAAAAAGAGAGTAATAACAGTTCTATTTTAGAGCTTTTAAGTTTAATACCAGAGCACGTTCTGCAGGAGCAACGCCAACAACAGCAGAAATCCATTGTTTATTCAGGGTGGCGAGATCTAGAGCAGACCAGGCGGAAATTTCCGGGTGGTACGCAACGGCAACAAGCATTTAATGATTGGGAGGCCCGATATCCAGGGCACCCGGCACATGTATTAATTTCCTCTGAGTATTTTCTGGTTTCTGGGTTTCAATTGGCTAATGTGAGCATTATAGCTGTATTATTACCAGAATCAGGTCCTTATGGCTCTTACGCAGCAGCCTTGAAAGCAGGCTTTGTAGCGGCTTATAGTAGGCAAGAAAATGCAGGAATGAGGCCAGATGTGCGGTTTTATGATACCCAGCAAGCTGATATTTCAATAATATATCGAAAAGCAGTTGCTGACGGAGCACAGTTAGTTATAGGTCCGCTGAATAAAAAATCCATTAAAGAACTAGCAGAGCTCAATGACTTTAGTGTGCCTGTTATGGCGCTCAATTATGTAGACGGGCTGGTAAAATCAAATCTATATCAATTTGCATTAAGTCCAATTGATGAAGTACAGCAAGCAGTGACGCAGGCCAGCATGGCTGGGCATAGGAACGCAATAATTCTTGCTCCTCAAACAACTGAAGGCAAACGCATGGGCCAGTATTTTCAGAATATATGGGAGGCCTCGGGTGGAAATGTCTTACAATTACAAACGTTTGACCCGAGAGCGAAGGATTTTAGCTCTCCAGTAAGGCAAATGTTGAGTATTAATGAGAGTCAATATAGATTTCAACAATTACAAAAAGTAATTGGCAGTATTGAATATGAGCCTAGACGCAGGCAGGATGTTGATGTCATCTTTCTGGCTGCTGGTGAAAACAAAGCGCGATTAATAAATCCGCAGTTTTATCATAATCGTGCTGGATCTGTTGCTGTCTATGGCTTATCAAAGCTGTACGAAGGGCGAATGGATAAGAATAAAGACATAGATCTTGAAGGAGTTACTTTCTGTACTATTCCCTGGTTATTCGATGAGGCTTATCAGGGAAATATGAGTATGTTGTCTTTGCAAGATAGCTGGACACAGTTTCCAGAAAAGTATTTAAGCCTTTTTGCTTTTGGTCTAGATGCGTATTCAGTGGTTGCCCATCTTAATGACTTGGCAACTATGCCATATCATGGTGCAACAGGTGATTTGTTATTAAATGATTATAATCGTATTGAACGACATTTGGTGTGCGCCAGATTTAAAGACGGGGAGGCATTGCTAGTTGAAACAGCTGAAAAAAACGCTGCTGAGGTTCCTGCAGGGATTATTTCGGCGATTAACTCCTTATTTGATGCGAGCTAAATCTACCAGTAGTATTCAAAAGGGCCAGCATTACGAAAATCTTGCTTTAAGCTATCTTCTTGACCAGGGACTGGAATTGATAGCGCGAAATTACAGGTGCAAATGGGGTGAGCTGGATTTGTTGATGCAAGAGAGGGGCACGCTAATTGTTATTGAAGTGCGCTATAGAAAAAACGATCATTATGGTAGCGCTGTAGAAAGTGTGACGGCTAATAAACAAGGACGTATTGTCGCGGCGACTAAACACTATATAATGACCTATAAAATAAATCAGCCGATTCGTTTTGATGTTCTAGCGATAAGCGGAGATATTCAAATTGATTGGATTAAAAACGCATTTTAAATATGAGTTTGAATAATAATATCAAGCAGCAAATCACTGAGAGCATGCAGACGCAGCAATTGGTTCTGGATGAAGTAGGTGAATATATTGAGTGTGCTGCACAACAAATCGTGAATGCGCTACTGGCAGATAAAAAGATTTTAAGTTGTGGAAACGCTGCTTCTGTGTCCAATGTGCAGTATTTTACTTCTATTATGATTAATCGATATGAGCGTGTGCGACCTTCATTACCGGCAATATCATTGGTAAATGATGTACAAATGATTACCTCAATTGCAAATACCCAGCACTATGATGATGTTTTTTCGAAACAATTGCGTGCCTTAGGTCAGGCAGAGGATGTGTTGCTAATCTTCAGTGTAGAAGGTAGCGCTCTAAATTTGGTAAAGCTGATAAATGCTGCGCATGAAAAGCAAATAACAGTGATTTTATTGCTAGGCGAAAATGAAACGACATTGCCCACACTGCTTCATGAGGCAGACGTCTGTGTTAGTGTTCCTAGTCAATCTGCGCAAAGAATTCATGAGGCGCACCTTTTGATTATCCATTGTTTGTGCGATTTAGTAGATAGTCAATTATTTGGTAACCAATTAGTATGAAACAAGCCCTGATACTTATTTTTATTTTTATGCTCACAGCATGTAGCAGTGTGGGGCATGGTCTGGCTGAGGTGAGCGGACTTTCCTTCTTGCATGATAGGCGAGATAGTGCAGCTATTATGCTTGATGAGCAAATCGAAGATAGTGCTATTATGGAGTTGCAAGGCCTGGATGATATAAAAGATAAATCACACTTTAATATTACTTCTTATAATGGTAAAGTACTCGTTACAGGTGAGGCAGAAACGGAAGACGTGCGTGAAATAATAATTGCTAATGTTAGGATTATTTCGGGGGTAAAGTTAGTCCATAACGAAATGGCTGTCGGTCCGATCACTAGCATGCAATCGCGTAGCGAAGATTCTTTGCTGACCATTAAGGTCAAAGATGCTTTAGCTGAAATAAAGGATAAACCAGGCTTTGACGCAACGCGGGTAAAGGTCGTTACCGAGAATAAGGTGGTCTATCTGATGGGCCTCGTTCATGAACAAGAGGGGATGGCAGCAGCAAAGGCGGTACAAAATGTTGCAGGGGTGAGGAAAATCATCACCGTTTTTGAATATATAGATTACACCAACAAAAAATAAACAAAGAAATTAGGAATGTTTCTTTAAAGACTTCAATATTTATCATGAGATAAATAGTGTGACTTACTGTTTATAAAGAAGAAGAATAAAGTTATACGGTGAGGAAAAAGGCTTAAGCTAAGCTTAAAAGGAGTGCGAACAGAGCGATTGGAAGTCGGTTAAAAATTTTAATGCAGGCATTAGAGTTTGACATTAGACTACTTTCTGATTTAAAGTTCTGTCCGCATAAAAATAAAAGTATGTAACAAAATTATAACTAAATCGGAGTACATAACATGGCAACACCATTAATTCAGATGGCATTAGATTCACTAGATTTCGACGCAACTATAGCACTTGCTGAGCAAGTGGCTGATTCTGTTGATATCTTCGAAATCGGTACACCATGTATCAAACACAATGGTATTAACTTAGTAAAAGAATTAAGAGCTAGATTTCCAAATCATTTACTTTTAGTTGACCTTAAAACTATGGATGCAGGTGCATATGAAGCAGCACCTTTCTATGAAGCAGGTGCTGATATTTGTACAGTACTAGGTGTTTCAGGTTTAGCGACTTGCGCAGGTGTTATCAGTGCTGCAAATGCATGTGGCGCAGAAGCACAAATTGATTTAATCAATGTTGACGATAAAGCTGCTTGTGCAAGAGCATGTGCAGAAGCTGGCGCACAAATCATTGGTGTGCATACTGGTCTTGATGCGCAAGCTGCAGGTCACACACCTTTCAATGACTTGGCACTAATTGCTAACCTAGGCTTAAATGTGCGTATTTCAGTTGCAGGTGGTATTAACCAGTCTACAGTTCAAGACGTAGTACGCGCAGGCGCAGACATTATTGTTGTTGGTGCAGCTATCTACGGTGCAGCATCTCCAACAGAAGCGGCTCGCGAAATTCGTGAATTAGTTGACGCTGCATAAGGATTAATATTATGCATCAACAACTTGTCGTAGATAAACTAACAAGTATTCTTGCAGCAACTGATGATTCTTATGATGAAAAGTTGACGGCAATGCTTGATAAAGCAAATCGTATTTTTCTTGCGGGAGCTGGGCGTTCTAAACTTGTGGGTAACTTTTTCGCCATGAGATTAGTGCATAGCGGTTACGATGTTAGTGTTGTAGGTGAAGTTGTCACGCCAAGCATTAAACAAGGTGATTTATTAATCATTATTTCAGGCTCGGGTGAGACTGAACAATTGATTGCCTTTACGAAGAAAGCGAAAGGTGTTGGCGCTGATATTATGTTGATCTCTGCTAAAAGCGATTCGACTATCGGTGATTTAGCTGATGGTGTGTTCCAGATTGGTACTCCTGAGATGTATTCCAAAGTTAAGGGTATGCCCATGGGAACTGTATTTGAATTGTCAACATTATTATTTTTGGAATCGACTATTTCCCATATCATTCATGATAAGGGTATACCAGAAGAAATAATGAGAGAAAGACACGCTAACATGGAATAGCAAAAAGACGAGTGGCTTTGCTACTCGTTTTTTTATTGCTAGAGAGAATCACACAAATAGACATGAAGAAATCGCATGTCTATTTTTCGTTTAATAATTTAAAAAAAACTCTGGAGAACAATATGTCTTCGCGTAGAGAACTTGCGAACGCCATACGCGCTTTAAGCATGGATGCTGTTCAAAAAGCAAAATCAGGTCATCCTGGTGCACCTATGGGTATGGCGGATATCGCCGAAGTATTGTGGAATGACCACCTAAAACATAACCCGACGAACCCAGAATGGGCAGATCGTGATCGTTTTGTTTTGTCCAATGGTCACGGCTCAATGTTAATTTATTCTTTATTACATTTGTCAGGTTACGATCTGCCAATGGATGAGTTAAAAACATTCCGTCAACTACACTCAAAATGTGCGGGTCACCCTGAGTATCGTTATGCACCTGGTATTGAAACAACGACAGGTCCTCTAGGCCAAGGCATCAGCAATGGTGTTGGTTTCGCAATGGCTGAAAAGCTAATGGCAGATCAATTCAATAAGCCAGGACATGATATCGTTGATCATAAAACTTATGTATTTATGGGCGATGGATGTTTAATGGAAGGCGTTTCTCATGAGGCTTGTTCATTAGCAGGTACATGGGGTCTAGGTAACCTAATAGCTTTCTGGGATGATAATAATATCTCAATCGATGGTCATATCGATGCCTGGTATACAGATGATACAGTGAAGCGTTTTGAAGCGTATCAATGGCATGTACAATCTGTAGATGGCCATGACTCAGACGCGATTAATGCGGCTATTGAAGCAGCTAAAAAAGTAACTGATAAGCCTTCTCTGATTTGCTGTAAAACAATTATCGGCTTTGGTTCGCCTAATAAGAGCGGTAGTCATGATTGTCACGGTGCGGCACTGGGTGATGAAGAAGTTGCATTAACACGTAAAGAATTAGGCTGGACACCAGCTCCATTCGAAATTCCGGCAGATATTTATGCAGGCTGGGATGCAAAAGCAAAAGGCACTGAAGCTGAAAAAAGCTGGGATACAAAATTTGCAGCTTATGCTGCAGAATATCCTGAATTAGCAGCAGAATTCAAACGTCGTATGGCGGGTGACCTACCAGCTAACTGGAAAGCTGCCACAGATGCAATGATTGCTGAAACTAACGACGCTGCAGCAAATCTAGCTTCACGTCAGGCTTCACAAAAAACTATAGCAGCGCTAGCACCTGTATTGCCTGAATTTTTAGGTGGTTCTGCTGATTTAACGGGTTCTAACTTAACCAGTTGTGATAGTTTTACCCACGTTGATGGTAAAAAGCCAGGTAACTACATTTCTTACGGTGTACGTGAATTTGGTATGTTTGCAATCATGAATGGTATGTCTCTGCACGGTGGTTTAATACCATTCGGCGGTACATTTCATATGTTTTCTGATTATGCAAAAAGTGCATTCCGCATGGCTGCATTAATGAAAATTCGTACTATTGCAGTCTTGACTCATGACTCTATCGGTCAGGGTGAAGATGGACCAACACATCAGCCGATTGAGAATACATCTGCAATGCGTTACATCCCTAATATGGATGTTTGGCGCCCTGCTGATTCAACTGAGGTTGCTGTTGCCTGGACTGCTGCTGTAGAGCGTATGGACGGACCCTCAAGCTTAGTCCTTAGCCGTCAAGGTATTCCTGGTCGCAAACATGCCGCTGCTGATTTTGCTGCAATACGCAAAGGAGCATACGTCTTATCAGAAGCAAAAGGTGATGCAGTTGCTATCATTATAGGGACAGGTTCTGAACTTGATTTAGCTGCGCAAGCTCAGGTTGCTTTAGCTGCTGAAGGAATTAATGTTCGTGTTGTTTCCATGCCATCAACAAATGTATTTGATCGTCAGGACCAGGCTTATAAAGATAGCGTTCTAACTCCTGGTGTAAAACGTATAGCTGTTGAAGCGGGTGTTACTGACTTCTGGCGCAAATATGTTGGTCTTGAAGGTGCTGTGGTTGGTATTGATACCTTTGGTGAATCTGCGCCAGGAGGAGTATTGATGGAATACTTCGGCTTCACAGTTGATAACGTTGTTAAGACTGTAAAAGAAGTTTTATAATCTAAAAAACGTATTGGAGTAGTTTTAGCTCATTTACGAATAGCCGCTGATTAGTTATACTCTATCAGTGGCTTGATTCGTTTCTTACTACCTATAGGTGAATTGCGTGAAAAAAAATAATGTAAAGAAAGGCATATTTACTGCCTTGTTACTTGCTAGTCCTTTCGTGACTGCAGGGACTCAATATCCGGCAGCTGATTTTCAACCCAAAGTTGTCTATCAAGATGAAAGTTATCAGCATCAAGATTCTGAATCAACTAACTCTACTAATAGCTCTTCCAGTGGTAAAAAATCAAAAGCTGATGTAAATTACCCTGCAGCGACTTTTCAACCAGAAGTGTTATATATTGATAAAGATTACAAGCATAATGCTGGATCAACATCAACAAAATCGGTTCCACTAAAAAAGTCTACTGAAAAAGTGGCTGCTCCTGCCGAAACAAATAATACCGCAGCAGAGGAATCATCAATGAATCCATTGTTTGCGATCGTTGTCTTGGGGGTTGCCTTTTTTCTTTACAGTAAACAATCTAAAGGGACTGTTAAGCCTAAAAAAACTGTTGTCTCAAGAAGACAGACAAACTCAGCAAATTTTCGTAATGCTGATGGCGTCAGTGGAGTAGCTAAATACTTACAGAACAAGGTACCCAAACTTTCTAGTGTTGATAAATATTTACAAGCAAACCAGCAAGCACCTAAATCTGGTGTTGCAAAATACGTTGCAAGACGAGTTGTAGCAGCAAAGCAAGCAGCTTCTGAAAAAGTAACTGGTGTAGAAAAATATATGCGTAATCAAAATCGGGGATAATTAAAATGGGATTTTTTTCAGGTATTTTTTCCAGTAAATACACTAGTCAAAATATCTATCGTGATGATCTAATAGAACCATCAAATGAAGGATTAACTGGTGTAGCCAAGTACATACAAACTCAAATTGATAAGCCTGTTGAGCATAGTGGCTATTCAAAAAAGTTGAGTGGCGTTGATAAGTATATAAATACTCACAATACTAGATCGATAGAGCTAACGAGTGCTGAAAAAGATTTGATAAATGCCCGGATTAATGAAACGATAGAACTAAGAAAAATAGAGGAGAGCTTGATGAGTGCAGAAAATGAAAAATTAAGTGGTGTGGCTAGGTATGTGGAGAGCCAGGAAAAAGCCATAAGAGATGCTCAAGAAGAAGCGGGGACTCTTACCGGTGTTGCTAAATATTTATCAAATTTAAATGAGAATAAGCCTGTTATTACTGGTGTCTCAAGATATTTGTTTAATCGTGTTGATGCGCAGGTCAGTAGTGTTGATAGGTATGTGATTAATAAGTCTCTAGTAGATAAAAATAAGCCAGTCAAGGTCATTATTCCACCCTCAAGTGTGACTAGATATTTACAAAGTAGACCTACATTGTTGACTAGCAGTGTAGCAAAATATATTGCAAAACAGATAGTTGCAGGAAAACGGGCAGTTGCCTAATTAGTTTATCCTGTAAGTACCGTACCTTACAGGATAAGCTACATTGCATAAATTACTTTCAGTTACCAAGCTGAAAGTAATGAATACAATGTATAGCTTTATCTCATGCCTAATGAAAATCTGTTTTCCTTAATTCCGTCATAAATTAAGGAAAACAGATTTATTCTCTGCTACATACTTTTTTATTGCTTGTATGGTCTAAGATACAATTTAATTATGAACAATAAAATTTTTGTGAAGAGGTATGCCGTCCCGGGTCGAATTTTTACTAATTTTATAAATAGCAAAAATTTCAAAAGCCAATCACTGTCCGTTAACACAGATTTAACATGTGTTGACTTATTTTAACTATAATTACAATATTTAAAGGTACCTAACAATGGCTAATTATTTAGACCAACTTAAAGCAGTAACTGTTGCTGTCTCTGATACAGGAGACATCGGTGCAATTGAAAAATTTACACCACGTGATGCAACTACGAATCCTTCACTGATTACAGCTGCTGCACAAATGCCACAATATCAAGGTATTGTTGATGATACATTAAAAGCTGCACGCACGACGCTTGGCGTTTCCGGTTCTGCATCTGAAGTTGTTGGATTGGCATTTGACCGTTTAGCAGTATCTTTCGGTTTAAAAATTCTTGAAATCGTACCTGGTCGAGTTTCTACAGAAGTTGATGCTCGCTTATCTTATGATACAGATGCTACGATTGCTAAAGGTCGTGATTTAATTGCACAATATGAAGCAGCGGGAGTAGATCGGAAACGTATTCTGATTAAAGTTGCAGCTACTTGGGAAGGAATTCAGGCAGCTAAAGTGCTAGAAAAAGAAGGAATTCATACTAATTTAACTTTGGTATTCGGCTTACATCAGGCAATTGCATGTGCTGAAAATGGTATTACTTTGATTTCTCCTTTTGTTGGACGTATTTTAGACTGGTATAAAAAAGATACTGGTCGTGATTCATACGAGCCAGCTGAGGATCCTGGTGTAGTTTCAGTAACTGAAATTTTTAATTATTACAAAAAATTCGGTTTTACAACTGAAGTTATGGGTGCAAGCTTCCGTAATATTGGTGAAATTACTGAATTGGCAGGATGTGATTTACTAACGATTTCACCAGGATTATTGGATGAGCTGCAATCAACTGAAGGTGCCTTGCCAATCAAGCTAGATGCTGCTAAAGCAAAAGCAATGGATATTACAGAAATTCATGTTGATAAAGCGACATTTGATAAAATGCACGCTAATAACCGTATGGCAACAGAAAAACTTGAAGAAGGTATTGCAGGCTTTGAAAAAGCACTGGTACTTTTAGAAGAGTTATTGGCAGCTCGTCTTGCTGAATTAGAAGCTTAATAGTTTAATTAAGTAATCTAAGAAAAGGCCTACAACGTAGGCCTTTTTTATGTCTGAAAGAAAAGTGTAGATTTTCAGTAAGTGGCCAATAGTAGTGCAGATAACGTAAACCGAGTACCTGCAGTCAGATAGAGATTTATTGGTTTACGTTTTTATTGCTGCACATCAAAATTTAACACAAGCTTTATTATACGCTTATTTAACTCTCATTCCGGCAACGGCTCCATCATCCGGGTGGAGCACCCATAAATTTTCACCACCTGGTCCAGCAGCAAGCACCATGCCTTCAGATAGACCAAACTTCATTTTACGTGGCTTTAAATTGGCAACTACTACGGTTAATTTGCCTTCTAGATCTTCGGGTTTATAGGCCGATTTAATGCCCGCAAAGACATTTCTAGTTTCATCGCCGATATCAACGGTCAATTGTAATAACTTGTCAGCACCTTTTACGTGTTCAGCTTTAAGGATTTTAGCAATACGCAAATCAATTTTTGCAAAGTCACCAAATTCTATTTCATCCGCAATTGGATCAAACTTTTTAGCTACTGGTGCGGTAATTTTTTGCAGATTTTCTCTGGATTCTTCTACTATGGCAGCGATTTTTGTTTCGTCTACCCGTGTCATTAAGGCTTTAAAAGTTTTGATTTCATGGTTCAGTAAAGGCACGGCTGCACTGGGCCAGGATTGTTCCGGGATATTTAAAAAATCTTCGCTTTCAATTGCTAATACTGGAAGTACAGGTTTTAAATAAGCGACTAATAAGCGGAACAGGTTAATACCCATAGAGCAAATATCGTGTAATTCCCGATCTTTGCCATCTTCTTTGGCAACTAGCCAGGGTTTTTTCTCATCTATGTATTGATTAGCTTTATCGGCGAGAGCCATAATTTCACGCATTGCTTTTCCGTATTCGCGTGACTCATATAACGTAGCGATCTCCTCGCTTGCAAGGGTGAATTGTTGGAATAATTCAGGTTCTGAGCAATGGGCAGATAGTTGACCATTAAAACGCTTTTTAATAAAACCACTACAGCGGCTAGCTATATTTACAACTTTGCCCACTAAGTCAGAATTTACCCTCTGAGTAAAGTCTTCAAAACTTAAATCAATATCATCAATACCTGAACTGAGCTTTGCTGCAAAATAATAACGTAAATATTCAGGATTCAAGTGGTCTAAATAAGTACGGGCTTTTATAAAAGTTCCGCGCGATTTAGACATTTTTTCGCCGTTAACGGTTAAAAAACCATGTGCAAAGACTGCGCTAGGCGTTCTAAAATTTGCCCCTGCTAGCATTGCCGGCCAAAATAAGGCATGGAAATAGATAATATCTTTACCAATAAAATGATATAACTCAGTTTTGCTATCTTTTGCCCAAAATTCATCGAAATCGAGATTTTGTTTAGAACAGAAGTTTTTAAAGCTAGCCATATAACCGATTGGAGCATCTAACCAGACATAAAAAAATTTGCCTGGAGCATCCGGGATTTCAAAGCCAAAATAAGGTGCATCACGCGATATATCCCATTCTTGTAGCCCACTTTCTAGCCATTCAGCTAGTTTATTACTGACTTCTGCTTGTAAATGGCCATCAGTAGTGGTCCATGTTTTGAGCATTTCATTAAAATCAGCGAGTTTGAAGAAATAATGTATTGAGTCTTTTTCTATAGGTTTTTCACCTGAGACTGCAGAAATCGCGTTTTTTAGTTCGGTAGGCGAGTATGTCGCGCCACAGGACTCGCAGTTATCACCGTATTGATCTTTAGCATCACATTTTGGACAATCACCTTTAATAAAACGATCCGGCAAAAACATTTCCTTAACTGGGTCATATGCCTGGGTAATGCTACGTGAGGTAATATGACCATCATCGCGAAGGCGTTCATAAATTAAACTGGAAAAATACTTGTTTTCTGCTGAATGAGTACTGTGATAGTTATCAAACTGAATACCAAATTCTATAAAGTCATTTAAATGTTCTTTACCAACTTGAGCAATCAATTCTTCAGGTTTAATGCCTTCACGGTCAGCTTTTAGCATAATAGGTGTGCCATGAGCATCATCAGCACACACGTAGTAGCATTGATTGCCACGTTGTTTTTGAAAACGAGACCAGATGTCCGTCTGTATGTATTCGACTAAATGGCCTAAATGGATAGGACCATTGGCATAGGGAAGAGCACTAGTGATAAGAATTTTTCGATCTGGCATAAAGAAATAAGTCTGTTTCTGATGTGTGGCTAAAATAATCACTTATTATGGCATAAATTAGTTTATTATTTCGACCAGAAATCTGATATTGGACAGGAAAACTAGAAAATCACACAATAACCAAGTAAAATTCTAGGTTATTAACTTATTTAAAAAATATGCTGCGATGGAGTAGCTAAAATGTCGATGATTGAAAAAGCAGATATAGAAAACTTATTAAAAAATATTATTGATCCAAATGTTGAAACTGACTTAATTAGTGCGCATTCAGTAAAATCAATTGATGTGCATGGTGGGCATGTGCTGGTTAATATAGAATTAGGTTATCCAGCAAAAAGTTTTATTGATGGGTTCAAGCGACAAATTACCGACCAGATCATGGCACTCGACGGTGTCAGTTCAGCGGATGTCAATATTATCGTTAATATTGTTACGCATGGTGTACAAAATAATCTTAAACCTATTGCCAATATAAAAAACATTATTGCTATTGCATCTGGTAAAGGTGGCGTTGGTAAATCTACAACGGCAGTAAACCTGGCTTTAGCTTTGGCGGCAGAGGGAGCAAATGTGGGTATTCTGGATGCTGATATTTATGGTCCAAGTATACCAACCATGCTCGGTTTATCGGGTTATCCTGAAAGTCAGGATAATAAAACCATGATGCCTAAAGTATCTTATGGTATCCAGACAATTTCAATTGGCTATTTAATCGAGCCAGACCAGCCTATGATTTGGAGAGGCCCTATGGTAACTAATGCTTTGCAGCAATTATTAAATGATACCAACTGGTCGAATGTGGATTATCTAATTGTTGATTTACCACCCGGAACTGGAGATATTCAGCTGACATTATCACAACAAATTCCAGTTAGTGGGGCTGTTATTGTGACCACACCGCAGGATATAGCCCTAATCGATGCACAGCGTGGTTTAGGTATGTTTGAAAAAGTAAATGTCCCTGTTTTAGGTATTGTGGAAAATATGAGTATGCATATCTGCAGCGAATGTGGCCATGAAGAAGCTATTTTTGGATCAGGTGGCGGGATGGCGATGGCTGAGAAAAATAATTTAGAGTTATTAGGCTCTTTACCGCTGGATATACATATACGCCAGTTTGCTGACAGTGGAAGGCCCACGGTTGTAGCTGATCCTAATGGCAGAGCAACTGAAATCTATAAAGAAATTGCGCGCAAAATGTCAGCTAAATTAGCATTAAAAACTAAGGATTACAGTAATAAATTCCCTAATATTATTGTGCAGAATACTTAAACACTGGATAGCCTATACTTCGCGCGATGAGCGTGCGAAGTATAGTTAAAGGTTGTATCAGGATGCGGCAATCCCGGCGATATTGTAACCACAATCTACATATGTGATTTCGCCTGTGACACCTGAAGCTAAATCAGAGCAGAGAAATGCAGCTACATTGCCGACTTCTTCAATAGTGACATTTTTCTTTAAAGGTGCAGTATCAGCAGCTTTGCTTAACATTGACTTGAAATTGTTAATACCTGCAGAAGCTAATGTTTTAATAGGTCCTGCAGAAACAGCGTTAACTCTTGTTCCTTCAGCGCCTAAAGCAACAGCCATATAACGTACGTTGGCTTCCAGACTTGCTTTAGCAACCCCCATGACATTGTAGTTAGGTATTGCACGTTCAGCTCCCAGGTAGCTAAGCGTTAGTAGTGAACCATTACGCCCCGCCATCATTTCGCGTCCTGCGCTCGCTAAAGCGGTAAAGCTGTATGAGCTAATATCGTGGGCAATCCTAAAGTTTTCGCGTGTTGTTGCAGAGACAAAATCACCATCCAGTGCTTCACGAGGTGCAAAGGCGACAGAATGCACGATACAATCTAGTCCATCCCATTGTTTACCCAATTCGGTGAATACCTTGTCGATTTGCTCATCACTGCTGACATCACACTCAATCGTGATATTAGAATCACATTCTGCAGCCATCTTCTCTACGCGGCTCTGTAATTTTTCGTTTTGAAACGTAAAGGCGAGTTCGGCACCTTCGCGGTGCATCGCTTGAGCAATGCCCCAAGCAATTGAACGGTTGCTGGCCAAACCAACAATTAATACGCGTTTGCCTTGCATAAATCCCATTTTTATTTCTCCTGTGAGTGTTAAAAAGTGTTGTTTGTTAAGTATCTACGAGCAGTATTCAGAAGTCCAGTCTTAATCAGGGCTGTTATGCACCAGTAAAGACATTGCGACTAGTAAGTCAGTCTTTAATCAGTCTTTTCCTCAATGACTATAATTTCATCATCGCTGTGATGAGTAGACGGTAAGTTTAGATTGCGCCGTACTTCTAAAATAAATTGTAAACCGATGGGTGAAAATACGTTTTTCCCGATAGAATCCAGACTAAGCGCTGTCATCGTTGTGGCCTTTTGAAAATCAGAGCATTTGCGCATCATAATAGAGAAAATATAGAATGCACTTTCTGTTGTTATTTCCTCGCTGTTAATCATATATTGCGCTATTTCGGTCAGTTGTATGTAGGCCTTAATCCTTTTTTTGCGATTAATAAAACCTATAGAAGGCATATTATCGATTAGTTTCTCGTAGGCGTCCGTTGTTCTTTCTTCTAAGCTGATATCTTCTTCTAACATAGAGGGAATAATATTGTTTTGTTCTGAAATTGGAAACAATAAGTTTAAAAATGAGTGTATTGTTGTTTAATTTGTTGCGACGTAAAATAACTAGCAAATGAAAGTTGAACATTTACCCTTTTCACTGCGTATTTTAACAGGATATTAACATGACAAACCTTAATAGAGACATAACAACTGCTACTTTATTTATTGCCGGACTTTGGGGCTTTATTTCAGGCCAGTTTATTATATCAACGGTATTATTTGCTAGTGCAACTGTTTTGAGTAATATCACCTCAAAAGCAGAGTTATCTAAGGTATAGAATTTGTTTAAGCTGAAATCATATAGTAGCCATGGAATTAGACAGCAATGTGACGTAGCTTTTTAGATTTTCAATACTTCCCGTGAAAAGAGTATTCAATACTCTTTATTTTACCCTCTCTACCTTTTGGTATAGGGGGCTTTTTTTTGCTTGAGAAAAAACTGTCCTGGTGGCGTGATTAAGTTAAAATTTCATGGTTACCTGACGCATGGCTTTATTTATATGGATTATGAATTCTTCCATGCTAATATATTTCAGTGTACTGTCTTACGGAATCAAGTGCATAATGAATCAACAACTTATTGAGCTAGAGCAAAAAATGGGTGTGTCGATATTAGAAAAAATTGACGAGCCATTTATAAAAGAGCGAGGAATAGAACTTTGGTTAAAACGAGATGATTTATTACACCCCGTTATTTCGGGTAATAAATGGCGTAAATTAAAATATATTCTGGATCACGCCTTATCATTAAATACCCGGAAGATAATTTCTATGGGAGGTGCTTATTCTAATCATTTGCATGCCTTAGCTTATGTTGGTAACAAATTAGGTATAGAAACGCTAGGGAAAATTCGTGGTGAGCGACCTGAGGTGTTAAATCCCAGTTTATTAGATATGTCCGAATGGGGTATGTCTTTAGAATTTGTCTCGCGTAGTGAATATCGTCAACTCAGAACTTACAAGCAACACACCACTTTGCCTGCATTAAAGTCCGCTGAGTATTGGCTGCCTGAGGGAGGGGCTATAGAATTGGCATTAAAAGGTGTTGCTGAATTAGTCGATGAAATTGATTTAGCTTATGATGTGCTTTGTGTGCCCTGTGGTACAGCGACTACTTTGGCCGGACTTATCAATGCCGTGCCTGAAAATAAAAGAGTACATGGCTTTTCTGCCTTAAAAGGAGGAGGTTTTCTAACGGATGAGGTAAAGACTTTATTAAAACACACAGACGGTCATGATATTGACTGGCTGATTCATTTACAATACCACTTTGGTGGCTTCGCAAAAATAACACCTGCTCTGGTTTTTTTTATACAACAGTTTGAGCAAGCGCATAGTATTAAATTAGAGCCTGTGTATACGGGAAAAATGCTCTATGGAATTTATGATTTAATAAGACAAGGCTACTTTAAATCAGGACAAAAAATTATTGCAATCCATACAGGTGGATTGCAAGGAAATAGAGGTTTTACTTCTAGATATTTAGGCTAAACGGAAACGGGTATATAAAACGATGGCGGAAAATACAGAAAATACAGATGTGCTAGATGAAATTGATTTAAGTGATCCATCACTATATTTTAATCGTGAACTGAGTCTTTTGGAGTTTAATGTCCGTGTTTTGGCGCAAGCAAAAAATGAAGACCTGCCTTTACTAGAGCGTTTAAATTATTTATGTATTTCTTGCTCTAATTTAGATGAGTTTTATGAGGTCAGAGTTGCTAGTGTTATTCAATTAGCTAGCATAGATCCGTGTGCAACCATGAGTGATGGCTTGAATGCACAAGAACAACTGGATGCAATTGCACCAAAAGCACATGAATTTGTGAGTGAGCAATATCGAGTACTTAATGAATTACTTATCCCGCAGTTAGCCAAGGAGAATATTCGTTTTATTCGTCGGAATAATTGGACGGATCAACAAAGGGAATGGTTGAAAATATTTTTTCATGAAGAGTTATTGCCCATTTTAACGCCAGTTGGCCTGGATTCAGCACACCCATTTCCGAGGATATTAAATAAAAGTTTAAATTTTATCATTTCTTTAACCGGAAAAGATGCCTTTGGGCGTAATAGTGGCCGTGCGATTTTACAAGCTCCAAGAGCTTTACCGAGAATTATCCAGCTACCGAGCGAAGAAACCGGCAGCGGTCAATATGACTTTGTGTTTTTATCATCTATCATTCATGCCTTTGTTGATGAGTTATTTAATGGCATGACAGTTAAATGTTGCCATCAGTTTAGAGTGACACGCAATAGTGATCTTTTTGTCGATGATGATGCTATAGATGATTTACTGAATGCGGTAGAAGGTGAATTAGCCATGCGTAATTACGGTGATGAAGTGCGTTTGGAAATTGATGCTGACTGTACTGAAGGGACTGTTGAATTTCTAGCAAAACGCTTTGGTATTACTGATGATCAGGTCTTTTTAGTGAATGGCCCGGTTAATTTAGGCCGCGTACAAGAAATATCTAGTCTGGTAGACCGTCCCGAATTAAAGTTTACACCTTATACTCCCTCAACGCCTAGTCAACTGGGGCGTAATAAGAACTATTTTGATGCGATTAAAAATCAGGATATTTTGTTGCATCATCCCTATGAGTCATTTGCACCAGTCGTTGAATTTATCCGCCAGGCCGCTCAAGACCCTGATGTTTTGGCAATTAAACAAACACTATATCGAACTAGCACTGATTCGCCTATAGTAAATGCCTTGTTAAAAGCAGCACAGGCAGGTAAAGAAGTCACTGTGGTCATTGAGTTACGCGCTCGCTTTGATGAGAAGGCTAATATTACCCTAGCCGCAAAATTACAAGATGCAGCAGTCCATGTGGTGTATGGTGTAGTCGGGTATAAGACCCACGCTAAGATGTGTTTAATAGTGCGTAAAGAAGGTAAGCAATTTAAGGATTATGTGCACCTGGGGACAGGTAATTATCACCCTAACACAGCAAAATTTTACACAGATTACGGCTTGTTTTCGAGTAATAATGAGTTAGGTGAGGATGTAAGAAAAATATTTGTGCAATTAACCAGCCTGGGGAAGGTGACTAAATTGAATAAATTATTACAGTCTCCATTTACTTTACATAAGGGTTTATTGGAAAAAATTGAAAAAGAGATTAGTTTTGCCAAAAAAGGTAAGTCTGCAAGAATTATTTTTAAAGTAAATTCGGTTGTTGAAGATAAATTAATTCAGGCTTTATACCGGGCTTCTCAGGCAGGGGTTGAGGTTAAATTAATTGTGCGTGGTATCTGTTCATTAAGACCGGGGATTAAAGGCGTTTCTGAAAATATAGAAGTACGTTCCATTATAGGAAGGTTTTTAGAGCATACTCGCGTCTATATGTTTGAGAATGGTGGAGATCCAGAAGTTTATTGCGCTAGTGCTGATGTTATGAGTCGTAATATGTTCAATCGAGTCGAGGCCTGTTTTCCGATCGAAAAAAAGCAATTAAAAACTCGGATCCTGGATGATCTGGCTGCATATTTAAAAGATAATGCGAGTTCATGGATAATGCAAAGTGATGGCAGTTATGTACAGAGCGTAGCTGAGGGAGACGTTTTTCAAGTTCAAAACGCATTGATGGAACAGTATTCTGCTAACTAAATTTCTGCGTGCACGGTTTATCTACCCGTTTGTTGCTTATACAAAGTGTATTATTTATTTCTGCAGGGCTTAAGTTTCTGCAAACGTATCCTGAAATTAAGTCCTCACGAAGTAAAGCTGATAAATTTTCACTGTATGATAATGGAACTATTTGGTACAGTTCTTGATATCTTAAATGTACATATTGCTAATAAAAATTCCTTTACAGTGACTTACCTATTTAAAATTACCTTTTTTATTTTAAGCTTCTCAAGTTTATCTGCCTGTAATGATCTGGTACTTAACAGCCCTTATCCGACGTCTTCGGAAGAAAATCAGGCGGTTTTGTATTCGTCATTTTCAGAGCGCCCCCGACATTTAGATCCAGCAAAATCGTATAGTTCCAATGAATATGTATTTATCAGTCAAATCTATGAGCCACCTTTTCAGTATCATTATCTGAAACGCCCTTATGAGCTCGAGCCGTTAACAGCCACTCAAATGCCTGAGGTTATTTATATAGATAGTTCGGAAAAAATATTAGCCAAGGACGCATCAGCGGATGAAATCGCATTTTCCGATTATATTATTGATATCAAGCCGGATATTAAATTTCAACCCCATGCTGCTCTGGCCAGAAATCAAAAGGGCGAGTATTTATACCATCAGCTAACGCAAACACAATTGTCTGACATATCTTTGCTAAGCGATTTTACCCAGACAGGGACACGTGAATTAACTGCTGCAGATTATGTGCATCAGATTAAACGCCTAGTGCACCCTCAAATTTCCTCACCTATTGGCGAGCTAATGAAGCAATATATTGCCGGACTGGGTGATTATGCAGTGACTATAAAAGATAAACCACTTCCAGCATTACAAGATTATGCGATTAGTGGTGTACAAGTGTTAGATAAATACCGTTATAAAATACGTATTAAAGGTAAGTATCCGCAATTTATTTATTGGCTGGCGATGCCATTTTTTGCACCTATGCCATGGGAGGCGGATATCTTTTATAGTCAGCAGGCGTTGATTGATAAAAATATAACTCTGGATTGGCAGCCGCTGGGTACTGGTCCTTTTATGCTAGAGGAAAATAACCCAAATCTGCGCATGGTTATGCTTAAAAATCCAAATTATCATGCCGATTTTTATCCGCAAGAGGGTGAGTCAGGTGATAAAGAAAAAGGCCTGTTACAAGACGCGGGAAAGCGTTTGCCATTTATTGATAAGGCGGTTTATCAATTGGAAAAAGAAACCATTCCTTACTGGAATAAGTTTCTTCAGGGGTATTACGATGCCTCGGGTATCGCATCAGATAGTTTTGACCAGGCTGTGCAATTTACAGGAGATGGCGAGCTTGGTCTAACGCCTTCAATGCAAGCCAAAGGGATGCAATTACAAACGGCAGTTACCAGTTCAATTTTTTATATGGGCTTTAATATGCTGGATTCGGTAGTTGGTGGCGACAGTGAACAAGCACGTAAGTTACGCCTCGCAATTTCTATTGCTATAGATTATGAAGAATATGTTTCTATCTTTATGAATGGTCGCGGTGTCACGGCACAAGGAGTGATTCCACCTGAAATTTTTGGTTTTAATGCTGGAAAGCAGGGTATTAATCCTTATGTCTATGACTGGGATAGTGAGCAGGCACGCCGCAAGCCTTTGCAGAGTGCCATACAGCTAATGGAGGAAGCTGGTTATGCGGGAGGTATTGATAAAAAAACAGGAGAAGCTCTGATTTTATATTTAGATACAGCAGCCAGTGGTCCTGATGATAGAGCGCGTCTTAATTGGTATCGTAAGCAATTTTCTAAATTAGGCATACAATTAGTGATTAGAGCAACGGACTACAATCGTTTCCAGCAGAAAATGCTCAATGGTAATGCGCAAATTTTTATGTGGGGCTGGAATGCAGATTACCCTGATCCGGAAAACTTTTTTTTCCTTTTATATGGCCCGAATGGCAAAGTTAAGCATGGCGGAGAAAATGCGGTAAATTATCAAAATAGTGATTTTGATCGTTTATTTAAGCAAATGAGTAATATGGAAAATACCCCGGAACGCTTGGCTATGGTCAGAGAAATGCAGGAAATAATTCGTCATGATGCACCGTGGGTGTATGGGTTCCATCCAAAAAGTTTTTCCTTATCGCATAATTGGTACTACAATTTAAAGCCCAATTTAATGGCTAATAATAAATTAAAATACCAGCGTATAGAACCGCAGCAACGTAAAATTTTGCGTCAACAATGGAATCAGCCTGTTTTATGGCCGATTGTGTTGGTAATTTTTTTAATAGGCTTGTTAGTTCTACCTGCGGTACGTAGTTTTCAACGTCGTGCCAGGGAGACTATCAAATAATGTTTAACTATATCCTGCGGCGTTTTTTATATGCTTTTCCTTTATTATTAGGGGTTAATATCCTGACCTTTGTGTTGTTTTTTATCGTCAATAGTCCTGATGATATGGCGAGAATGCAATTGGGCCAGAAGCATGTCACTGAACAGGCGATTGATAACTGGAAACAGCAACGGGGGTATAATTTACCACTACTGGTTAATCAAAATAAAACGGGACTGGATAAAATTAAAGACACTATTTTTTATCAAAAATCTTTGCGCTTATTCGCTTTTGATTTTGGTATTTCGGATAGCGGCAGAAATATAGGCAAAGATATACAGCAACGAATGTGGCCCAGCTTGGCTGTTGCATTACCCACTTTAGTGGTCGGTTTATTGGTTAATATCAGTGTTGCTTTAATGATGGTGCTGTTTCGGCAAAGCTATCTGGAGTTTAGCATTATCGTACTGTGCATCATTATTATGTCGATCTCTTCTTTATTTTATATCATTGGTGGCCAGTTTATAGTCGGGAAATTACTGATGCTGGTACCGATTTCTGGTTATGATACCGGGATAAATGCTTATAAGTTTCTTATTTTGCCGGTACTTATCAGCGTAGTGTCTGGGGTAGGGGCAGGGGCGCGTTGGTATCGCACTTTATTTTTAGAAGAAATAGAACAGGATTATGTGCGAACAGCGCGCGCAAAAGGGCTGACAGAAACACAGGTATTATTTAAACATGTATTAAAAAATGCCATGATCCCAATATTAACGGGTGTAGTGGTGGTACTGCCGCTACTGTTTATGGGGAGTTTGATTACCGAATCGTTCTTTAGTATTCCAGGGTTAGGTAGTTATACTATTGATGCCATTAATAGTCAGGATTTTGCTATTGTCAGAGCCATGGTTTTTCTAGGGTCTGTGCTTTATATTATTGGCTTATTGTTAACCGATATTTCTTATACCTTAGTTGATCCTCGCGTGCGCTTATCGTGAGAACCTGGCATGTCGAGATAGGGGCTGTTCATTGTGAATCGTGATAAACTGGTCATCCTTTACTAATACTCCCTACTGTCATATCAGCCAAGCGAGATACCAAATGGATAGTCGAGATAAATTCGAAAAGCTAGCGCTAGAATTTGATTTAAAACCAGCGGATTTTTATTTTCTGGATCTTATTCCATTAATCGAAGTGATGTGGATAGATGGGAAAAATCAGCAGAGCGAGTTAAATATTCTATATCAGTTTGTACTTGAACATATCGCATATATAGATAAGGCAGCAGGTGCCCGTATTCTTACTGTTAAGGATGCCAATGATTTTCTGGATCGTTTTGCTCACCACAAACCCCCGCAAAAACTATTAGCAGAGTTACACAATATTATTACTAAAGAAGCAGGGGTTATGGAACACCGGAAAATAAATATACTTGAGTATTGTCTTGATATCTCAGCCGCTTGTGTCGTTCATTATCCCTACGGTATCCGTGAGAGAATTAGGCATGACGAAAAAGCATTTCTGTTGAGGTTATTTGCTGAATTTAATATTTCTCCAAAAAAAACTGCTGAGTTTTTGTAATGTTCTTAGCTACAGCTTTTGATTTATAAAGGAATACGCCCTCATGTATTTATAACTAGCATCGCATTTGGAGTATATACTGTTAATAAGTATCTGTTTTGCGTAAAATACCTTTAAATTTTTTAACATTAGGAAATAGATTTATTATGAATAACAAAGCAATGGCATTGGTTATAGGTCTCACCGCATTCACAAACATCCAGCTTACAGCACAAGCTGCTAATATTGATGCAGGGAAAGATGCTTTTGAAAGCTGCAGAGGTTGTCATAGTGCCCCGGGATATAGCAATGTTTACCCAACTTATTATGTGCCTAAATTAGGAGGACAGGTCCCCGCATATACTGTCGCAGCTTTAACAGCATATAAAGAATCAAATCGCCCGCACGGTACAATGAAGGCAAATAGCTATGACTTATCAGAACAAAAGATAGAAAATATCGCCGCATATTTGGCGACTGTAACGGACGGCTCAACAAAAGCCAATGCAAACGGTGGTAATGCAGCCAACGGCGAAAAATTAGCCGCTTCATGTCTGGCTTGTCACAATGATGATACCAACGCTGGCGCAACTAACCCACGATTGGCAGGACAGCATGCAAATTATATGGAAAGAGTGATGCAGCAATATCAATCTGGCAAACGTAAAAATGCGCTGATGCAATCAATGGTACAAGGACTATCACCTGCTGAGATAAAAGATATCGCTGCATATTTCACTAGCTTAAAAGGTTTAACTGCAACAAAATAAACTCGTCTAAAACTGGCAGAGAGTGTTAATCTGCCTGTTTGATATTCCCATATAGTACAAGGTATTAATGTTGCAGTGAACGTGCTAATACAACAGCTAATGCTCTTAACAAAGCTATATATTCAATAATCTGGAACAATATTAAGAGAAACGATAAATGGCAGAGACAGTAGAAGAGCTAACAGTCACCTATGAAGATGATGGTATAGAAACCGTTAAACAACTAGACAAAAAAGTACTAACAAAAGGCGCATGGGCAACCGTTATCTATCGCTATAAAGACTGGAATAGAAGTAAAGAAGAATACAGTCCGGATAAGTTTACTATACGTCGATATCAAAAGCGCGATGGGGAGTATCAACAAAAATCAAAATTCAACATCTCCAGCGAAAAGCAGGCTAGAGAGATTATTACTGCTTTACAAGACTGGTTAGGAGAGTAAGCGTTCACCAGCTCGCAATGAGAAACCAGTTGTTTTTCTATTTTCATCCTTGGTCAAGAGCCTAGGATGAAATAGCATGTCTACCAGAGCTAGCCCATGCGAGGCATTATATACGAGCCTTACTTTTCAGGACAGCTCCCTCGAATGTTTAAATCAAGCAAATAAGCTCTTACGAATTCTTTGCAAGATAGTGGGTTTTATCAGGTTTTTTATATACAGCGTGTCACCCGCCTGAGGTGCAATTTCCTGTAATTTTGCAAATAACTCTTGTGCCTGTTCCATTTGTTGTTTTTGAATATAATATTCGCAAATAACCGACGTCAAACCAGTATATTCGGTAATATGAAATTGATTTCTTTTCGGGTAAAGTGTTTTTAACTCGAAATGATTGGCAAAAATTTTGGGGATTTCATCGGGATTATTTTCAGCTAAACATAAGCGTGCATAATTACAACGTGCAAATATGTTTTTGGGATTTTTCTGATAATTCTCGGCGATAATCTGTTTTTGTTTGTTTGGATCTACGCGCCCATAAGCGATGGCAAGACAACTATAAATCAA
Organism: uncultured Methylomonas sp.; assembly: GCA_964459125.1. Classification (GTDB taxonomy): domain Bacteria; phylum Pseudomonadota; class Gammaproteobacteria; order Methylococcales; family Methylomonadaceae; genus Methyloprofundus. The sequence goes on from CAYWLM010000022.1 coordinate 30,328, forward strand.
GGGCAGGGGGTAGCTTTGTTTTAACTCCAATAGTCTCGGAATCGCTTCAGCTCCATTAATGGCCGCTATTTTTGAGAGGCTGTTAAATTCATCTTGAATTTCTTGCGGGAGATTACGCAAGCGTTGATCTAAAATAGGCGCAGTAGTTAATTCATATGAATCTTCTGTGACTTTGTTGTAACTAGGGATATTTGATGTAGCTCTGCTGGTAGTTCTGCTTTTTTTTGACATACTGATTATTCTATTATTCTATTATGTTATAAAGTTCTATAAATAATTGTAGAGTGATTAATTGTTTTGGTCGATATCAGGTTTTAAATTAGGCCATTTGCTGAAAGCAAAAAACCATATCATAACAATATTCAATATGGGAATTAAGAGGTATAAAACAAAATGTTTCGGATAACCTGCCTTTTCCAGGATTTTACTGCCTAGCCATAAAGTAAACAGCATAAACAAGAAAATTAACAAATATTCCATTAATCTTGCTCCTCAGGTTTTAAGTTAGGCCAGGGGAGTAAAGCGAGCTGTAAAAATATTAAAAAGAGTCCCAGGCCTGGCAAAAAAACTAATAGGCCCCAGGCAGGATGGTAGCCGGCTTTTTTATAAATTAAGCACACTGGAACAAGTATCATTAGGCCAACTATTACCATGCGCCCGAATTCGGGAAAGATAAACATAGATTACTCCACTAAATATTTTCAGTATAAGGCTAGAAAAAGCAAGGCTGGTTGTGCCAGATATGTAATGCTCTAGTTGTGCTCACTATTTACTGTACTCAATATGTATTCGTTCCATCAAATAACACAGACAATCCTGACGAATAACACGCTCATCCAGTGTTAGCATAGAGGGCATAGTTTTACGTTTTATTTGTAATTGTTTATTGTCAATTTTGAAAAATTGCTTAGTGACATCGACTCCGTGTTCGTCAGTAGCTAATACTGGCATAGTGATGTCGTTTTGTACTGAGCCAAAGCATGTCCCAGCTGAAATTTCGGCAAAATTCATGCGATCTATCTGGGTATCAAATAATAATTCTGCACCGCGATCACTGAAACTAAAGGAACTATCTTGTTTAATTTTAACCTGCGCAGTGGTGTGGAATAAATCTATATCTTGAATATGGACAGGATGCGTTGCTAATTCAGTCAGGTGGAGACAGTCTTTTAGATATGCATAAGCATGATCAAGTCCAAATTGCATCCCAGGGCGGCCACATTCCAAAGTAACAGCAGGACACAGTTTGGCAAAAGCAGCCGATTGTACGCCGAGAGGTCTTAAAAAATAAACCACTAAACGACTAAATAAATTAGCCAGCTGTAAATAGCGATTATCCAGTTTATTAATGCAAGCATAATGGGGGTTTAAGCCAGTATTATTGTGTATATCAATACTGGCAAAAACATTTTTTGCTCGCATAATATCGACTATCTGGCTGGCCATGAAAGTTTCTGGACACGGAGTTGTATCGGTTCCTGGCCAGATACGATTGTAATCAGGTTGCGAATCTAGTCTTCGTAATCCCAGGGCTGCGGCACGCGTGTTACCAAAAAAAATAGATAAAGAACGCGGCAGACTCTGTTGAGCATATTGATTTAGTATGCGCTGTATTGCCAGAAATCCAGTTGTTTCATTACCATGTAACAAGATCGAGATAAATAAAGGTTGAGAGTTTTTTCCTGGTAAATGCAACAGGGTAGGCTCTGGAAAAAGTGCATGTAAATCTTTTGCCTCACAGCTAAGGAGCGCCTCGGGATATATGTCAATTTGTTGGAGTTGCATTGCGTTAAGATGTTTCCCACTGACTAACAGGTACTTCCGAGTACTGATGCTCTAAATAAGTTTTAGTCATATTCTGTAAACTTGCATTAGGCAATTGCATAAACTGGCGCTGCCATTGACTCCCGGTTTGCTTATTGGCAATACGTTGTTCAATAATACTTAAATAAAAATCAATATCTGTGGAATCAATTCTTAATGATTGTAGACCTTTTTTTGCTCTGGGTAATAAATCAGCCTGGATTAGTTTTTGTAAATTCTGCTTTTTGCCATCAAACCATACGATATTACTATCCAGGCCAAAGCGTGCCGCTTGATAAAAATTATCTTTTGCCTGAGTAAAGGCTAGGGGAATGCCGTTCGTCATAATTTCAGTACTTAAATTCATCGCCAAGCCATAATAAAAAGCTGCATTGGCGATAGAATCAATAATAGTTGGCCCTGCCGAAGGCGTACGGTGTTCAATTCTGATATGTGGGGTTTTATCGGCATCAAAACCAATTAAAGGTCTATTCCAGCGCCAGATAGTGCCATTATGCAGGCGTAAATGTTCAAGTTTTTCAATTGGATCCTCAAAAATTTCAGGGAGTAATATGGGGAAATGCTCAAGATTTTCCTGGAAACATTCCATGATAGAAGCACGGGCATAATCAGAACCAAAACTGACACGCTTTAACGGGCCGTGAACAGCGCCACCATACCCTCCGGTTTCTATAGCCTGTTCAAAGAGTGGAATGCGTGACTCATGCCAAAGGTTTTTACCAAATAAATAAGGTGCATTGGCACAGCTGGCAACAATAGCAGCCGAAGCGATGATGGACGCATTATAAAAATGATGCGCTTGACTCAGTGGCACTTGAGTATGTAATTGTAAGGACGTGGTAGCTGCTTCCAGCATGACATCATAATGGTCAAATTTTAAATGCTCCAGACCTACGATATCCAGATTAATCGGCTTACCACGTGCTTTGAGGATTTGTTCATTTAACACCCGATAGCGATTCATGTCTGACATATTGGATAAAGTCATAGCAGAGGGTTTTAGCGTCGGTAATGTCCCGATGATAAGAATATGATTACCTAATTCTTTTGCATGGTGACAGGACTTGTTCCATGTGGTTAATAAATCATTATGCAAAGTACTAAAAACATCAGCGGTTAAACTTACAGGGATTCCATTAAGTTCAATATTGAATTTTGCTAATTCAGGAAAAGCCAGTGGGTCATTAAGATTTTGCAGAAAAGTAGCATTATTAGGTACAGCCTGCATATGCTCATCAACTAGCCACGCTTCTATTTCAAAACCTGCGATAGGAGGTAATTCTGAGAACTGTTTTTGCTCGATTAATTCTTTTAAGTACTGCGTTTCTTCGATTAATTTTTGGTGAAAACGATCGAAGTGATCATCATTAAAAAGAGTTAAGTTGATTTCCTGGCCCATAAATTGACCCTGCGTCCTGACGGTTTTATACATTAAAAAAGTTTGACTGTTTTTACATCATGGGGCGTAGGACTGGTTTTTAATCCGTTATCCTCGATGTTATCTGTACTTGGTTTTGATTAAAGTCTATTCAGAAACGGGTACAAATTACTTTTAGTGAAGTTAAAAGATAACTCAATATCCTTAAGACCGCAATAACAATGTGTGCAGTAGTCTAATAAAGCAGGGCACTTCTTAAGACAGATTTATAATGTCATTAGAGGTAGAAACTAGTATAGAAAGTAAATAAAGAAGTTCGGTAAGTGCGATTCGGGACAAGTTAGATTTTATTACGGTTTAATTACAGTTGAAGTTTTCCTGATTTTTAAGGTGTATCTCGGCACGTAGGTGGTTTTGGTGAAAGTTAACTTTAGTTTTCTTATTTCGGTGATTAAGAGAAACCATATGGCTTATTTGGTGTATAGAGCCATAATTAACCTATATTTTGGTAAATATTCAGAGACCCTACCTAAAAACACAAAGAAATTGACAATCTCACTTTAAGAACATTGTAAAACGAATCAATACCCCTTACTATCTAGCACATGCAACTCAGTAATCA
>CAYWLM010000023.1:0-32964 GCA_964459125.1 uncultured Methylomonas sp.
CGGTCAGGATTGCCGGCACCTGCATTGCCAGATGTTAGGGTGTCTGAATAATTACTATTGTGTTGCTTATCCCTGCGCAGATAAATAACTTATTTATTTCGCAAAATAATTTGGTAAAGATGGTCTTTGATTTGCAATCGCTCTTTACCTAAACCATCTACAAATTCATCGCTGGTTGGTTCTTCGCCGCTTTCGATACGGTAGATTTGCTTATCGATTTCCTCATAGCGCTCCATTAGTTGGCTAAAATCATTATTACTGGTTTTAAGGCTATGGATTTTCTCTTTATATTCGGGGAATTCTTTTACAAGCGGGTGATGGGTCAAAGGCATAGGTTAGTCTCCTGATAAATTTAAAAAATTATTGTAGCATCAGGAAAGCAAATTTGAACAAATGATTTTTTAGGTATTAAATAAACTATTCTACCTGTTGATATCACCTCACCATTTACATCAAAAGCATTACCTTGAATATTTGAGTCGCCGCATCCAGTCAGACTCAGGGTTTCATCTTAATTTCTTCTTTGACTTAATAAGGTCATTGACCCATTGATTAATTCTATCTTTCCGGCGTTCTTTTGATGTCCTTTCCTTTGATGCATAATTTGAATTTAAGGATTGTAGGGATGGATGCTTTGCAGTAAATATGATACCTTTATATTTAGCAGTTTTAATGGCGAGGAATGCTTTATCTCCTAATGAAACAACCGCTTTACAGTTTGATAAAATTCTCTTAATTCTCTCTATATTTGTGCTGTCACAAATCTCACTATTTGTTGCTTCAGTTCGTCCAGTCTTATTTTTGTAATGTATGCTTTCGATTGCATTTGCAATTGTATAGTCATCGAGCTTTGAGGATGGGAAATTAGAGTTATCTATTGCATGTAGTTTTGCTAAAGCTATTTGTAGTGTTTTCCCGGTTTCTCCAGCCGCTGGTCTTGCTGTTTTTTCTTCCTCTCTTCCTGGTGCTGATAATAAAATTTTAGTTTTGATATTCAGATCATCACCTTGCCTGTAAGCTGGGGATGGCTCTATCGTTTCGTGTGGTTTCTTATCCATCATATCACCCGTCCGATGTTGATATACTTCTAATAAATCATTATCCCGACCTGCATATTCTTCACTCTTACATTAGTAGCTAATCAATAATCATACTTAAATTGGATAACTCTAGCCGAGATAGAATGAATTTATCAGGTAATTAACAGCTATGGTTAATGTTCATCTCTGCAACTAAACTTATTAGAACAGGAATTGTATTAAATAGAATAACCTGGCTTTTGTTATTGCGGATACTGGGAAAAAAGCTGACGCTTATCTACTTCGTTATATCGAAGTTTGAGTTGCGGACTAAAGTCCGCGCTAAAATATTTTCTGTTATTTTTTGACCTCAATCACCAGCGCATCCATATTATTGGATTTAAGTCGGGATTGAATGGCATCAACCGAAGCCATTTGATTATAAGGTCCCATTTTAACTCTATGCCAGGTGACTGAGCCGATAACTGCTTTTTCAATCTGCGGAGAAAAGCCCATCATGATTAACTTCGCTTTTAAACTATCGGCATCTTTATATTGGCGAAAAGCGCCCGCTTGAACTGAGTACTGTACGCCTGATTTTGCTTTGCCTACCCGTTCTTCGCGTTTACGTGTTTTTACCTCATGATCAGGAATAACAAATTCAGCTTCGGGCAGAATGGTATAAAAATCGTACTGAATCTCCTGTTTTTCAGGTTCTTTTTTAACACTTTTAACCGGCTCAGGGGCTTTTTCAGGAGTTGCTTTTTCCACCTGGCGAGCCAGAGGTTTAGTGACTCTTGATGGCTGGTCGGTGGTCGGTGTTAAAGACAGGCTATAGAGAAAATAAGCAAATAAGCCAATTAATGCCAATACCAGGACCCAGCGCCAGATGGGAACTCCCGCCTGACTGTTTGCTGTTTTTGCTCTCGTTCGAGTAACAGGCGTGCGCTTATTCGTTTTGGCGCTTTGCCTTTTAGGGTTCTGGTCGGCTTTATTTGCTCGGTACTTATAGTCTCGTGCCATTACATAGCTTCCGGGGTATTGATTCTCAGCAAGTTTAAGCCATTAGCCAGAACCTGCTTTACAGAATAAATCAAATTCAGTCGTGCGTTACGTAGCGCGACATCATCAACAATAAACTGATGAGCATTATAGTAAGTATGAAATTCAGCCGCTAGTTCACGTAAATAGTTAATTAATAGATGCGGCTCATATTGCACTGCGGCGCGTTCCAGTACTTCAGGATAGCGTGTCAAGCTGCTGACTAAAGCTATTTCTTGCTCTTCAGTTAGTTTGTCCAGGCTGTCTTCGCCCAGCTGAATATCACGCTGCAAGCCTTTTTCTGCCAATTGCTTGAGCACGCTACAGACACGTGCATGCGCGTATTGTACATAAAACACTGGATTTTCATTGGTTTTAGAGGTGGCTAATTTTAAATCAAAATCCATATGTTGCTCAGACTTGCGCATCACATAGAAAAAACGCGCCGCATCCTGACCTACTTCATTACGCAACTGGCGCAGTGTGACAAAGGATCCTGAGCGGGTAGACATTTGTACTTGCTCTCCGCCACGGTATAGTACTGCAAACTGTACCAGTAAAACCTTAAGTTTTTTGGTATCTGCGCCAAGTGCCTGCATGGCTGCTTTAACACGGGGAATATAGCCGTGATGATCTGCGCCCCAGATATTGATTATTTGCTCAAATCCACGATCCAGTTTATGCATATGATAAGCGATATCCGAAGCGAAATAAGTGCTTTGGCCATTCTCACGTACTACTACCCGGTCTTTTTCATCACCCAGACGGCTAGAAGCAAACCAGGTGGCGCCTTCATTCTGGTATAAATATCCGGCCTCGCCCAGGCGTTTTAGCGCCTCATCGATAGAGCCATCATCCATCAGTTGTCTTTCAGAAAACCATTGCTGGAAATTAACGCCAAACTCACTTAAATCCTGGCGAATATCGCTTAAGATTTCATTTAAGCCAGCCTGGAAAACATCGCGATATTGCTGGTCACCCAGTAAGGTTTTTGCGCGTGCAATCAATGCATCAATATGAGTGTCTTTATCGCCGCCTTGCGGTTCATCAGCAGGGATATCCTCAAAAACCAGAGTGACCGGGTGGCGATATTCATTATTGGAGTCGCGGTGTATATTTGCCGCAATCTCGCGTACATAATCGCCACGGTAGCCATTACTAGGGAAAGTAAACACTTCACCGCATTCTTCCAGGTAACGCAACCAGACGCTGACGGCCAGAATATCCATTTGCCGGCCGGCGTCATTCACATAGTATTCTCGCTCAACCTCAAAGCCAACTGCGGCTAATAAGTCAGCAACTGCAGAACCATAAGCCGCGCCTCGTCCATGGCCAACATGCAATGGTCCTGTCGGATTAGCGGAAACGAACTCAACCTGAACCTTTTTGCCGGCACCGACCTGGCTAAGTCCAAACTTATGACCTTGCTGGTGAATTGTGTTGATAATCTGGTATTGTGCTTTAGGGTCAATAAAAAAATTGATAAACCCGGGGCCTGCAATCTCAACTTTGCTAACTACTGCATCAGCAGCAAGAACAGCAATAATTTTTTCTGCTAACTGGCGTGGATTCATTTTGGCTGGTTTAGCCAGCACCATAGCCAGATTCGTTGCAAAATCACCATGCTGCTGATCACGAGCACGCTCAAGATTGATTTGTGGATTGAGTTCTCGCTCTAAAATACCGTCTGTTTTCAGTGTTTCAACGGCTTGCAATAAGAGAGATTCTAACTTTTGTTTCATGCGCTTATGGAATTGAACTGGCTTTACAAAGCTTTTTATTATCCCTGAAAATAGCAACTGGCGAAAGTAAAAACACCTTTATGGGGGCGTTAATTGTTTAATGACAGGATTTACCATTCGGAAAACCAAGTCCTTATCAAAGTCTGGACTCTCCGATAAGCTAGAAATGCTAGCTACACAGCAAAGCATAAATTTGTAGCCAGGCAAGGAAAGGTGCGAGCCTAGATTTTATAAGTTAGAATGCGTTAAACAACGCACAAGTAGTGCATATGACTGACAGGTTAATTGCTTTGAAAAGAAAATATCTTTTACGCTTCTTGCTTGCTTTGTGTTTGCTTTTGAACGCCTGTACGGTGGTGTATAAGTCGACTGGGGATGCGCTCCTCGGTTATGCCGAAGATCAGGGCGTACCGTATATGCTGGCAAGCAATGATGTCGCTCTCGGCTGTTCGATGGCTGAAGCGTTTACACCCTTTTTATTGAGTTTTTCTAGAGTAACTACGCCACCAGACCAACTCGCAATTCTGTTTTATCTGGTTGCAGGGAGTTGCACTGAATTTCGGGCTCAGGAACAGGAATTGCGCTACCTACGTGCCATTTATGCAAAAAATTCTACTGAAGCCCAGGATGCGCGTATTGCACAGCAAAGACTTCTTGGTCTGGCTGCGCAGCGTCAATTGACAGGATATTATGCTCTGGTAACGGCAATGTCTGAGCCCGGTACTGAGTGCCCCGAGTTTGCATCAGACAACGAGGAATTCTACTGGTTGATTGGTCTTTTAGATGGCATACAGGCGATCATCAATGACATAGCGTCCGGGGGCAGTGTTGAGGTGCCGATGGACATTGCGGCAAAAGTAGGCAGGGGAGCGATTTGTCTGGACAATCAGAAATGGTGGGGAGTTCCCGCAGCCATTCAGGCAGCAATATGGATAACGATTCCAGGTAATAAGCCCGTTGATCAATCTCCCAGACAAGTTTTGCAGCAAGCTATGCAAATTGGCGCAGACCAGGGAATGGGAGTTGCTCATGTCCTGGCAGCACAGGTTTATCTGGGACAAGGGGAAATAGCAGAAGTAAAACAGGTTATTCAGAGATATGCAGAGCTAGCCAGATCAGCACCTGAAAATCAGGAATTTGCAATTCTGAATCAGGTTTCCAGATTACAAATACAGGCAATTTCCGACCGACTGTGGACTGCGGCGACAGGCAGGCGTACTCCACTAGGCAGATTAGGCACTTTCTGGGATGACACTGATATGACTGTTGAAACCATTGATATTGATGAGTTACTTTAAACGAATGGTGCAGGTTAATTAAGCATTAACTTGTTGTTATGCAGCTTAAACGCTGACACTCATTTGTACAGTCGCTCTATTAAATCGCAGCAAAAAGCTTGGTTTTAAGTAGGAAAAACGGGGGCACAGTGAGATTTTTTATTGATCATTTTTCCAGGCCAGTATTAGCGGTAGTATTGAGTTTGAATTGTTTTGTGGCGTTGGCAGAAACCAAAAGCTTCTGTGTCTTTGATTTATTAGGTGCAAATGGCCCGATCTATGCGCAGATGAAAGATTATAAAATTGCCGCTCTGGGCTGGGGAGTGAATCTGCAACTCAAGCCCTATATCAATGAAGGACAGGCAGCAGCGGATTTTAAAGCAGGCCTATGTGATGCAGTCAGCTTTACAGGTATTCAAAGTCGCCAGTTTAATTCATTTACAGGTAGCCTGGACGCTATGGGCGCACTACCTTCTTATGCACATTTAAAAACGGTTATCAGTACTATAAGTGCCCCGCAAGCATCCCCATTAATGATTAATGCCCCCTACGAGGTTGTCGGGATTATACCTATCGGTGCAGCTTATTTATTTGTTAATGACCGCTCCCTGGTCAGTGAGCATGAGGATACTGAAAGTAAGCTGAGTAGTATTCGTATTGCAGTTATGGATAATGACCCGGCACAAATTGAATTAGTCAGCTTGCTTGGAACACCTTCCCTGAGTGCTACGATTGCAGAAATGTATAATAAATTTAATGCGGGTCTAGTTGATGTTTGCTATGGACCTGCAGTTGTTTATCAAGCAATGGAACTGCATAAAGGCGTAGGCTCTAATGGCGGGGTTATCCGTTTTCCAGTGGCACAGCTCAGTTTGCAAATTATAATTCGCCAAGCCGAATTTCCTGAACAATTTGGCCAGAAATCACGTAATTACGCACTCGATCAGTTCAATAAAGCCGTGCAACTGGCACAAAGCTATGAACACAGAATAGCCCCGCAATGGTGGCTGAATATTTCTGAAACCAATCAGCAACGCTATCACGATATATACCGAAAAACCCGTTTGTCACTTCGAGATAAAGGTGTCTATGATGCAAGAATGTTGAGAATTATGCATCTGGTACGCTGTAAAAAGAATTCTCAATTGTCTGAATGTACAGCTGCAGACAATGAGTGAACAAATTTCCGGGAGCTGATCAAATGATTCATTCTAAGTGCTTTGTCCCGATGGTAATACGTCGATGAAAATACAGGCTCGGCGCAAGCTATATCATTGGCTAATGTGGCTGATACTGACGCTATTTTTGTTATATGCGACCTCAATGCTGGTGATTAACAACTCAGGAAAGCTGTTAGTTGGCTTTATTGAAGAGCAGGCTGTTCCCTATGTGTTAAAGACGGATGATGTGGCAATGGGCTGCGTGATGGCTGAAGCGTTAAGCCTATCAATTCCCAGTCTTGCTCAAATCAACGCATCACCGTATAAACTAGCGGTGATATTTGAATTTTTATCCGGCAGTTGCGCTGAATTTAAGGCCCGGGAAGAAGAGCTGCGTTATATCCGTGCCCTACATGCGAAAAACGTCACTGAGGCGCAGGATGCCAGAATTCTGCAAAAAAGGTATCTCAATCTTGCTGCTCAGCGACAGCTTAAGGGCTATTTAAATCTTGAATTAGCCTACCCTGAAATGCCTGGCAATGCCTGTCCGCAATTTAGCAGCTGGAATGATGAGTTTTATTGGCTGGTCGGACTGATGGATGGTCTGCTGGCAGTGCTCAATGACCTTGCCTCCGAGGGCATTGCCAACGTGCCATTAGACATAAGTCTTAAAGTAGGCAGAGGTGCTGGCTGTTTGGATAATACGCAATGGTGGGGCATGCCCAGTGCCATTCAATCGGCTATCTGGGTTAGTTTTCCCGGCAACAAGCCAGCTGGAGTCGATCCGTTAATCGTGCTGGATGAGGCAATGCAAACAGGAGTGCAACAAGGTATGCTTATTGTCCAGGTGATCGCAGCAAAAATTTATATTGGCCTGGGTGATGCAGCTCGAGTCAAAGCAATTATTCGTGAAAATGTAGCGACAAAAAGCAGTCTGCCCGCTAACCCCAATTTTCTATTTCTGGATAAAGTGGCTACTCTGCAATTGCAGGCCATATCTGATTATATGTGGACTGAGGCAACCGGTAAACGCACCCCCATTGGTGGGCTAGGTACTTTCTGGGATGACCCGGTTAACAAAACTGATACTGTGGATATATTTGATATACTTTGATTTTACATGCAATCCGTGTTCAACTGATTTTTCAACTTATTTGTTACTATGGAAGTAAAGAGAGGTCACTTTGATTTTATATAAAAATTTCACATCCAGGCTATGCATTGCTCTCTTATTAATGACTGCAGGTATTACTACTGCCCAGGCTGTAGCCAAACAAATGTGCGTGTTTGATTTATTAGGTGCAAACGGCCCTTTTTTTTCTCAGATGAAAGATTATAAAACAGCCGCATTAGCCTGGGGAGTAGAGCTGGAACTTAAGCCATATACTAGTGAGCGAGTGGCCGCTGAAGATTTTAAAGCCGGGCTTTGTGATGCAGTCAGTTTTACAGGTATCCGTGCGCGTCAGTTTAACTCATTTACCGGCAGCCTGGATGCGATTGGCGCAATGCCGACATATGATCATTTAAAGTCAGTGATTACATCTATCAGTGGCGAAAAAGCTGCCGGGCTGATGTTTAGTGATCCTTATGAGGTCGTCGCTATTTTTCCGGCTGGAGCTGCTTATATGTTTGTTAATGATCGCACTATTGATACGGTGGGTGAATTAGCAGGTAAACGAATTGCAATTCTAGATTCGGACCCTGCTCAGGTCGAAATGGTGAATTTTATCGGCGGCTCACCTGTCGGTACCTCAATAGCCAATATGTACAGTAAATTTAATAATGGCTCGGTTGATGTTACCTATGGGCCGGCTATAGTTTACGAAGCGATGGAGCTGTATAAAGGTCTAGAGCCCAATGGTGGCATTATTAATTTTTCCTTGGTGCAACTGACCCTGCAAATACTGATACGTAAAACTGATTTTCCTGAAGGATATGGTCAAAAATCTCGTGAGTTTGCTCTGAGTCAGTTTGATTCGGGAGTGGCATTAGTCAAAAAATACGCAAGTACTATTCCGGCAAAAATGTGGATCTCTATACCGGAGACAGACATAACCGGATACCTTGAAGTATTTAGACAATCAAGGATCAGGCTAAGAGATAAGGGCATTTATAATGGTAAAATGTTAAAGCTGATGAGAATGTTGCGTTGCAAAAAAGATCCACAGCAATCTGAATGTACTGCTGCAGATAAAGAGTAAATTGGACAGGACTGGACTGGTGATTTTCTGGACAGAAGCTAGATGATTTTGCGGGGAATGATTCAGTTTCGTAGTTGTCGTGAATGGCTTTCTACCTTACCGGTTTTTTTGCTCCTGATAGCGGTCATTATTGCCGGCAATAGTGAAATAATACATGCCCGCTTACTCAATGTAGGCGAATTCCTGTGGCAGGATTATTTCACGCTAAGAGCGGATATCCCTACTCCTGATTGTAACCAGGATCCTGATATTGAGACTGAACTAACAAAGCTAGAAGCTGAGTCGGGCGGCATGGGGGAACTAAAGGATCTTTTCGATGCTGAACCGTTTGATCGTCAGGCTGCGCTAGTTTCATTACAGAATTTTCGCCTGCTCTGTCAGGAAAAACATGATTTGGCTCAACAGAGTCAGTCAAGAATTACCCCTGCTGTTATCATCTTTCGTGCTCTGGAAACCAGTGTTGCTGGAATCAGCCTGTTTGCGAAAGAAAAACAGCGCATGATATTGATACTGACGATTTTTATTTGTGCAGTAATATGCACCATCAAGCAGCATCACATCGCCTTTAGAGCCATTGCATCGCTACGCGAGCATTATGTTTCGACCCTCGCTCAATTACTGGGTAATAGCATTTTGCTACTATCTGCCTGCTGGTACAGAGACAGTATTTATCAATCTGCAACAATAGTTGATCATCCGGAAATTTATCTATTGCTGATTGTCGGCTTTGCTTGTTTAAGTGCCGTCAACTTATACCAGTTAATCAAACCACCGCAACATCATAATGCTCATAAGACCAGCGATAGTATGCTACATGCGATGTTGCCGATTCCGCTGTATATATTTATGAGCTTTTTTGTAGGCTGTTATTTTTTCTTGATTGAAAACCATTGGGCCGGCCCGGCAATATTTTTTAGCTTATTATTTGATCAGGCGGGTTTATTTCTAAATATCGGCCTGTATATCTGGGTGGGTATGTTGTTAAAACGAACTCAATTAGGAGATCTGGTTTTTAAGGTCTTTATACCCTGGCGTATGTCTCCGGAAATATTAGCTTTTGTAGCGCTGATTGTCATGGCTGTACCCACTGCATATACCGGAGCATCAGGGATAATTATCATCGCCATGGGTGCCATAGTTTATGAGGAATTGCGCCGTGTCGGAGCGCGCAGGCAACTGGCGTTGGCGGCAACAGCAATGACCGGAAGTGCTGGCGTTGTATTGCGCCCTTGTCTGTTGGTCGTTTTGATTGCCGCCTTAAATAAGGAAGTAGTTACAGATCAACTATTTAGCTGGGGATTTAAAGTCTTTATGACTACCGCAGTGGTTTTCCTTATATTTGTCATGCTCACCAAGCGTGAAAAGCTACATCTGGCTCCCGTTCGGGAAGCATTTAAGCCCTTTCTGCGGGCGCTTATGCCTTTGTTTCCTTATGCCCTGATTGTGCTATTGATTTCCCTGGTTTATATCTATCTATTAAATGTCAGTCTGGACGAGTTTTCTGCTCCAGTCATACTACCGGTGATTATTCTTGGCTTGATTATTTACGAAAAATTCTTTGTGCGTCTGGTGCTGATTGCATCACCGGAAAAAGATGCGCATAAATTTGAGTATACAATAAGAATGGCCTCGTCAGAGGCGAGCATTCATATTGGTGCCTTACTCCTGTTAATGGGGCTTTCGTTCGCCCTGGGAGGCGTGATTGGGCGCTCGGGCGTGTTAAGTAATATCCCCGTTACGTTTGCTTCAGTTTGGTTGACACTGGGTTTTCTGATACTGGTATTAGTCGTTATCGGTATGATTATGGATCCCTTTGGCGCTGTCGTTCTGGTTTCCGGTACCGTCGCACAAATAGCCTATAACAACGGCATAAACCCGGTGCATTTCTGGATGATTACTCTGGTTTCTTTTGAGCTGGGCTATCTCACTCCGCCTGTGGCTCTGAATCATTTGTTAACCCGACAGATGGTGGGTCATGAAGAAATAGCAAAAGCGGCCTTGGAGGATGGTAACTTCTGGTACCGGCATGAAAAAATCTTGCTACCTCTGGCGACTATGGGTACAACTTTACTGCTGGTGGCTATTGTTCCAGTGTTGTTTGTTTAAATGAATAACAAAAAATTATTGCATCAAGAAGGCTATATCTACCCTCTGTGGGAGCGCTTAAGCAAAATGTAACAAAACACCTTGTTTGTCAAAGGCCAGATATTTTGATAAATCAGCTCCATTTTGTACCGCCTGTACCATCATCTTGAGTGGCTGCTCAGCTTCTGCAGCAGCTGGAAGCATGCCATTGCTGCCTGCAAGACAGGCGATTAAAACCATGCTCCAGTCTTGCTCCATCTGCTCTGATTCCGTTACCAAATCAGCAAAATTAGTTAATTCGTCTAGATCTTTATCCACACACATAATCGCCTGTAACTCGCCCCCTTGTCCTGAGTGAAATCTTTGCTTGTCAACTTCATTAGGGTCTGCTGGTAAAGCGGCCTGCAGAAAAACAAACAGAAAGCGTTGCGGGTTTTGCTGTTGTCTGCCAACGGCTAATAGACTTTGATAATCAGTTATTTCAATCATGCCATGCTCTCCATCTTTTTAGTTTCTTTAATGAGTGTTTCAATCGATTCAACGGCTAGTGTTGCTGCATCGTAATTAGCATAGTCAGCTTGCAATTCGCTGGCTTTTTGTTTAAATGCCGGGTTGTTTAATATCTTGTGTACTGCTGTTTTAATTTCGGCCGCAGCAGGGCTTTGTTGCCTAAGGTTAATGCCTGCACCTGAATATTCAATTCTGGCGGCGACTTCCATTTTATCCTCAGTTGCACCCGCGACAATAACAGGTACACCGTGGGCTAATGCGCTTTGAGTGCCACCCAGCCCGCCATTGGAAATCATTATGTCAATATGAGGTAATAAATTTGCGAAAGGAATATACGCTTCAGCGTGCATGTTTTTGGGTAAGTCCTGAAACTCATTTGCGGCAGCCGGAACAATCACTACAATAACGGCTTCGTCGGTTAACGCTTCAATAGCCGGGCGTATCAGGTCGGCGTGATTTTTGGCGATAGTTCCCTGGTTAAGTAAGATAATAGGTAAGCCCTGCTCAATTTCAGACCACCATGCTGGCATACTGTATTCAGTATCGGGAGGCGTTAGGGAAGGCCCAATAAAGCGAAAATTATCGGCTAGCTTAGGGCGAGGATATTCAAAGGCAGGTATTGAAGTATGTAGTACCAGATCGGGAATTTCATAGCCCTTAATAAAAAAACTTTTATCAAAAACAGCCAGCCCTACTTGTGTTCTGATGCTGTTGACATAAGCCTGAACATCCCTGAACAACAGTTTTTCAAAAACCTGATTTAACAAGTTATTTCTCAGTTTTGTTAACAATGATTTTCCAGGCAATAATCCGAGTCCAAAGGGCGCGATATCCTTGCCAGGTAAGCTTAAAGGTAATACCGACAGTCGCACACTAGGTGGTCCGCCAAGTTCAGACATCCAGTTTCCGGCGACCATAAAGGTATCACAGACAACAACATCCGCAGGAAATCCTGGCAGGGTATTTTCCAGTACATTTAATATATCAGCAACCTGAGCATACATAATATGCTTTAAATAGAATTTGATCTGCGCAAGACCTGTTTTATTTTTTAACTCAGGAAAAAACTCATAGACCTCTTGTTCACCCGGATCCCATTTTGAAGGTAGCGGAGCATAACTGGCGCCTAATTGCTCTATGCGGTGTTTAAAGCGGATGCCAGTAATACAAGCGACCTGATGTCCTTGAGCAATTAGTTTTGTAATGATGCTGATAAATGGATTGAAATGTCCTTCAACCGGTTCAATAAGGATTAGTATTTTACTCATATATACTTATACTTTGCACGGCCACGATTGCGGTTTTCTAACGGTCAAAATCAACTCGCTATAAAAACCGCAACCGTCACCGCACGAAGTATAACTGTCCTTATTTAGTGTTGATGGCCATGTCCATGCTCTTGGGCAATTTGTCTATAATGGCAGCCATCACATTCCATCATATGTTGCTGCTGATCATTCAGTAGCGACAAAACGCGTTCATTAAGAGCAGTATAAATTTCAGCTTCAAAACCAAAATAATTGCCTAGAGAAAAATTAACTTGAGGGTATTGTCTTTGCAGATTTTCAAATTGCCTGGCAATGCGTTCAATTAATGTACCGGTGAACAAGTAGTAAGGCAAAATACAGATTTGCGTCATGCCTAGTTTAACTTGTCTTTGTACCGCTGATTCCAGGCGTGGATAGGTAATGCCTGTAAAGGCAATATCGACTAACTCATGCTGGGTTTCTTCCCAGAGCCAACGTGCCATTTTTGCAACTTCACCATTGGCAATTTTGTCCGAGGAGCCTCGACCTAGAACAATCACACCAGTTGTTTTTGGATCAGGCATATCGATTGCTGCCATGGTTTTTTGTAAGCTACGTTTTATAATACTCAAGATTGCTTCGCTGGCGCCAAGGTGTGTGACGTATTTAAATTCGACATCAGGATGGCGTTTTCTTGCCTCTGCTAAATGCTCAGGAATTTCCATTTTGACATGTCCTGCGGCATTTAAAATTAGAGGCACAACGATTACATTTTTTGACTTTTTAGCGGCTAGATCAAATCCCGCATCGAGCAAGACATCGGCAAATTCAATAAAACATACGTCTATATGCCAGTCAGGATGATGGTCTCGCCATTGTTTGGCAAAGGTTTCAATTTCGACATTTCCTTGTTCTGCTCTTGAACCATGCCCGACTAATAAAATACTGAATTCCATGCTTATTCCTGTGTCTTGATTGCTTTACGAAAACGATGACTAAATTCTGCGTCGTATAATCTGGATTTTTTAATCTCGTCCCAGTGTCTCGCGCCTAGGGCGGGACTGGCAATAATCATCGCCTGTGAATTAATGCCCGCCTGTTTGCATAGGTCTTTTATGGTTGCTAGTGTGCCATGAATAATCTGCTGTTCATCTGGCCAGCTGGCTTTGTGTACCACCACGATGGGTGACTCATCCTGCCAGCCTGCTGCCAATAAATCTTCGCGGACTTTTTTAAGTAAGGTGATTGATAGATATAAGCATAGGGTGCAATGATGCAGCCCCAATCCAGTTAAAGACTCGCCTTCGGGCATAGGTGTTCTACCTTCGACCCGACTGAAAATAACGGTTTGAGTGACTTCAGGTAAAGTAAGGGTTTCCACTGCAGCGGCAGCAGATGCCATCGCTGAGGTAACCCCGGGTACTACACCAATAGCAATACCTGCTTTATCTAAAGGCTGTACCATTTCAATTAATGCACCATATAACCCGGGATCACCTGTTTGCAGGCGAATGACAGTGGCATCATTGATTGCCTGACGGATTAGCCAATCAGTAATTTCCTCTAAAGTCATGCCTTTAGAGTCTGCTATTGCGCAACCAGGTTTGGCCCATTGTGTAGCCGCTACTGAGACTAAAGAGCCAGCATATAAAATTGCATCGGCTAGTGCAATCAGCTTTTGTGCTTTGAGTGTGATCAGTTCAGGGTCACCAGGACCTGCACCAACAAACCAGACTTTGGCCATATATAAATAATATCCTTGTTTCTCTGCTCAGCGTCATGAAGCGTATCCGGCTTTATGACGCTGAGCGTCTGAGTATGCATTTCCACGCAAAGCGAAGGAACGAGAGCGAATTAAAGTGCGCTAGTTTACCATGATGCGCCCGGATTAATTTCTTTTAAGCATAAAAAAAGGGGAAGGTCATAACACCTCCCCCTTTTATCAGGATACGCTTTTAAGGTTTTTGTTTAGAAACCAAAACCTGCATATGCACCTGTTGTAAAACCATTGATATCCACACCATCTACAGTCTGGAAAGTCAGGTTATAACGAGCATCAATACCTAAATAAATGTTTTCCCAGACTTTAAAATCAGCACCTGCGCCAAAGTTCATACCAGGTAATAATACTGTTACCCCATCAGATGGCGGGCTGATAACATGTATTGATAAACCTACAGGAATAATCCATGGGTTGAACCATGTATTTTTCATGAATTTAATTTTAGGTGATGCTGTTAAAGTAAACTGAGAAACAGTTACGCTTTTTTCATTAGTACCCGCACCTGCACCTGATAATGTTGGATTAGTACTAACAACAGCATTTAGAGTATTGCCTAGCGCCTGACCAGTAGCATTTGGAGTAAATGAAGAGAAACGCTTGTATTCAAACATGATTTCACCA
This sequence comes from uncultured Methylomonas sp., assembly GCA_964459125.1. Taxonomy (GTDB): domain Bacteria; phylum Pseudomonadota; class Gammaproteobacteria; order Methylococcales; family Methylomonadaceae; genus Methyloprofundus. The sequence goes on from CAYWLM010000023.1 coordinate 14,687, forward strand.
AGTAACTGGGTGTTATCATCTAAGCCAAACATATCATCACTTAAACTAAGATCTAAACCTGCACCAACATACCAGCCATCTTTACCTGGATTGGTTCCTAGAACAGTATTACCGCTAGGTAGAATTTCATCGTTACGATCAACGTTATTTCTCGCATAACCACCACGGAAGAAGACCATGTTACCGCCTCCCATAGACTCTCTTTCAGCTTCTTGCTTTTCTAAATTGGCAATTCTTACTTTCAAGTCAGAAATATCATCAGCACTAGCTGTTGGAGCTACTGCTAAACCGGTTAATGCTAAAAGCGCTGTTGCAGCACCCAGAGCTAATTTAGTATTTTTAAACATAGTCCCCCCCAAGGGTAGTTATTAATTTTTGTTTAAATATTACAACAATTCGTATCTTTTATACAACATTTGTAACACGATGAAAATAATAGCAGTAAACTTTAATCCTTACAAGTTTAAAATAATAATTTTTTAAAAATAATAATCTTTGCATTTCAGTAACTAACAAAAAAATTGTAATGCATAGTATAAAACATCAGGAAATTGTTGCATTTTTTGTTGTAAAAATACAACTTTATATATTAAGTTTATTATTCTTTGTATGTAGTTGCTCAAGCAAAAATAGTTGCCTAGCATTGCAAGGCCTGCAGTCGGGGGAGGGCTAAATTAGATATGCCTGGGCAGCTTAGCTGCAGAAAGGTATTTTCAGCTCTCAGCAGCTAGCTGCTAGTGTTTATTTTTGTTTCAAACGGTACAGGGAAGAAATATCCTCATTGCCAAAACCTGCATTTATGAGTTGCTCATAATCGATAATAGTTTGATTGACCAAAGGCAGCTCGGCTGCGTTTTTTTCCGCCATGGATTGACATATTTTCAGATCTTTATGATGTAAGGCAAGTTTAAATCCTGGCGGGTAATGTTGCTGAGTCATAGTGAGCCCTCGGTGGTTTAAAAACCAGTTACCCGCCGCGCCACCTGAGACTATATCAATCACTTTTTCTATTGGCAGTCCTTCTGCCTGTGCAAATGCCAGGGCTTCTGTAACGGCCTGGTTAATACCTGCGGCCATAATCTGGTTGACTGCTTTGGTCCCCTGACCCATGCCTGTTTTACCCATATAGATAATTCGGGCACACAGGGCGTCTAAGACTGTTCTGGTTTTATCCAGCACGGCTTCATCGCCGCCCACCATCATTGCTAATGTGCCATTTTTAGCGCCTTCTACTCCACCAGATACGGGGGCATCGAGAAAGTAAGCCTGTTTGCCTGCTAATAGATCGGCGACAGTCTGGGCTGTTTCGCTGCTCACTGTAGAAGTATCAATAACGATGCTTTCAGGTTTTATGCTTTGCAGTATTGCATTAATCACTTCCAGCAAATCATTATCGGCAGAAACACAGACAATAATAATATCCACACTGGATGCAAGTTGCTGGATGGATGCCGATGCAGCTATACCTAGTTCTTCTGCCAGTTTTTGTGCCTTGTCCGGGGTTCTGTTCCAGAGTTGAGTTAAGTAACCCGATCGAGCTAAATTACGAGCCATACCTGTGCCCATTGCACCCAGGCCAATGATTCCTACTTGCATTACATTAATCTCCTGGAAATGGGTCTAGCATTTACTTTTTATTCGGTTTTAAGTTTAATAGGGTCTGTAGCACGGCTTTAGCTCTCTATTGTCAGCAGTCAGAAACAGATGGTAGGCTGCTTCTCGGCAATGGTATGAATATTTATGGCTTTATTACCACTGCTGCTCACTATTTTGCTGCTGTTTCTGTTGCCCATACTGGTATTTAAATTTCCGTTTTAATAGTCCAGAAGGGTCGTCAGGAATACGCTTTAGCCATTGTTCGCTTGCTTGTTGTTGCTCGCTATCCTGAGTATTTTCTTGATTGAGCTGTGTGGCTTCAGATTCCTTTTCTTGCTCTGATTTTTCTTGTTTACTGGCTTCGGCATTTTGTTGTTGCTCATTTTCCTTGTTTTGCTCCTGCTCAGTATCGGCAGCAGAATCTTGCGGCTTGTTATCTTCCGAATCTGCTGAACTTTGCGGCTTTTGTTGCTCAGATTGTTGTTCTGATGGTTCACCTTGCTGATTTTTTTGTTCTTGTTGATCGCCCGATTGATCTTTCTGATCTTTCTGATCTTTTTGGTCTTTTTGATCTTTTTGATCTTGCTGCTTCTGTTTTTGCTCCTCCAGTGCTTTTTCGACCAGCTCTTTATTGTATTGAGCATCCTTATTATCTGGATTTAGTTTTAAAGCTTGATCATAAGCGCTAATGGCCTGTTCCAGTTGTCCTGACCTGGCTAGCAGGTTACCCTGATTATAATGTCCAGTAGCGGTTTTTGCTGGTGGCATTTGCTCATCTTCAGCTAGTTTTTTATCGGCCTTATAGCGTGCTGCTGCTTGCCAGGCTGGGTCGTTAAATTGCTCTGCAGCTTGCGGGTAATTGCCATTTAAATATTCTTGCTGGGCTTGTTGCTGTCTGGTTTGCCATAAGTCCTGCCACTCGAAGGCGTAACTGTTTTCAGGTAAAGGGAGTAAGAAGATAAAGAGCAGCGTTAATAAACCCCGTCTAAACGACAATGCAGACAAAAATAACACCGGCAGCATTAACCAGACACCAGCTTCCAGCCAGTTTTCCAGTAGCAAATCATTATTCAGTGCTTCACTGTGTTTTGCTGTCTGGTCAAAATAATCACTCAGGCGTTCTATATCGGCATCAGTATCTGTTATTTGCTGATAAATACCGCCACTGTTCTGAGCAGCTTTTTGTAAGGCGCTGCTGTTTAATCTGGCTAGCACGATATTGCCATTCGCATCTTTTAGAAACCCTCCTTGTGCTAGTTTTATAGGTGCACCAGCTTGTGTACCTACTCCCAGAATTGAAAGCCGAATCGCATCGGGTAATTCAGCCTGGGCTATAGCCTGTTCAATTTTATCATCATCAGTAATCAGTAAAATCTGACCTTTTTGCAGGCCCGCATTTTTAAATAGCTGCACTGCTAGTTGCAGGGCTATAGCACTATTACTGCCCTGTGCAGGCATAATATCACTAGTTAAAGCAGATAACTGACTGTTTATCGTTTCGGTATCGTCGGTTAATGGCGTCACGGTAAAGGCTGAAGCGGCATAGACTATCAGAGCTGTTTGCCCATCTTTACGTTTATTTAACAGGTCGGAAATCTTGTAACGCGCGCGTGTCAGGCGCGAGGGTTTTATGTCACTGGCGTCCATAGAACGCGATAAATCCAGAACAATTACCAGTGCCGCTGCATTTCTAAAAACCGGAGTCGGAATACGCTGCCAGGTAGGCCCTGCCAAAGCAAGAATCGTCAGGATAGCAGCTAAGCTACTGGCAAACAAAGGCATACGACTTTGCTTTGTTGGTTTTTCTTGCAAAATAAAAGGTAATAAATCGGCATCGCAGACGGTTTGCCAGCTTCCCTGTTGTAATTTATTTTTAAAACTAAGAAAAATAAAGACCAGTAAAGGCAGTAAGGCTAAGAGCCAATAAGGTCTAATAAAGTGAAATTCGCTGAGCATCATGTCCATCGTAATCGTATCAAATTAAGCAGTGCAGCTAATATTAAAGCAGCTCCCAAAGGCCAGAAAAATAATTCATTGCGCGGGCGAAAGAACTGTTTATCTTTTTCAATGGGTTCTAATTCATCAAGTAGCTGGTAGATTTTTTTAAGCTCTTCGGTATTTCTGGCGCGAAAATATCGCCCACCGGTCTTCTCTGCAATCGCTGTCAGGGTTTTTTCATCCAGATCACGAGATGGGTTGACTCTTTGATTACCAAAAAAACTGCGCACAATCATTTCATCTGCGCCTATGCCGATGGTGTATATTTTTAGTTGATGCTGTGCGGCGATTTCAGCGGCTTTTATCGGTGTTACTTCTCCGGCAGTATTGGCACCATCGGTGAGCAAAATTAATACCCGGCTATCGGTTTGCTGATCTTGCAAACGTTTCACCGCTAAACCTATCGCATCGCCAATCGCAGTACTTTCTCCTGCTAAACCTAAAGCGGACTCATTTAACAAAATTTGCACCGTTTTTCTATCAAAGGTGAGGGGTGTTTGTAGATAGGCGTTGGTGCCAAATAAAATCAAGCCTAAACGATCGCCAACACGGCGTTCAATAAATTCATTAGCGACTGTCTTGGTTGCAGTTAAACGATCTACGGCCTGATTATTAACTATAAAATCTTGCTCTTTCATACTGCCTGATAAATCTACCGCCAGCATTAAATCCCGACCGCTAACGCCTTGTTCTATCGGCTCTCCTAACCATTGTGGGCGGGTACTTGCTAAAACTAACAGGCACCATGCTGCAATGGCCAACCATAATGCCCAGGGTTTTTTAGACTGACCTGTTTGCTGGCTTTGTACCACATTAAAGTCTTGCAGAAAAGGAACTTTAAGTGCGGCTTGTTCGCTAGTTTTAGCGGCCGGGAAAAATCGCCTGATAATCCAGGGTAAAGGAAGAATTAGCCATAACCACGGCCATGCAAAATGCATCATATTTTAGGTTCTTGTTGGGCGTTTAACCAGGTTTCGCATAGATTAATTAACGGGGCAAGATACTGTGTATCAGCATTCTGGCTATACAGTGCATCGGTGAGTAACCAGCCAGTATCACTATTAAAACCACGATTAGGAATGCTTTGATCCAGAAAATTTAGCCAGTTTTCACCGGTCAGGCTCGCGACATCTTTACGTGGATAAAGGCTTATAGCTATGCGGCGCATTAAACTGGATAATTGCATTAATTTTTCCTGCTTAGTCAATTGTTGGTTTTGTCTAAGTAATTTTAAGTGTTGTTTAGCTGATTTTAGAGCGGTCTTACGCGTGATATGTGTATACAGTTTATAGCTTAGGAAGATACATAGTGGGATTAGCACAGCTAAAATCCACCAGCCAATAGCGGGCGGCCACCAGCTAATTTCCGGTGGTAAATGTATATCGCGTAAGGGGAGTTCAGTTGTTTGCATTTGTGTGCATGAAGGTTAAAATTTTTCAGGATAAGTTAAGTGAGCAACAAAGAGCTAACAATTTTTACCATAGGGAACACAGATAAAGCACAGTTTTTTTGAAAGCTCTACGCTCGGCTATGTTGTTTACTGTTATGTAAAAATTTATTTATATTTTTTATTAAAATAATTTTGCGGATTACTTAAATTTAGAAGGCTAATTTTATAATATCCGCAAATTGCTTGCTGTAATTATTTACTGTCGTTTCCGTAAGCTATCTTTAGTGCATGGCTTTAGTCCGTACTTTTAAGAGGCTTTTCAGGTAGTATCCGGGAACGCAGGTCTTTGTTTAAACCGCGTTGCAGCCAGATGCCAAGGCTATGGATGCTAAAATTTAATGGTAAAAAAACAGGCTATTTTACGCGCAATTAATTAGCTTTATCGGGAGTGCGACATACTCTAGCCCAGTTTGTTCTAACACAATACTAGTGCGATGCCTGCCCGTTTAATTTGCCGGCACTATAAAAAGCTCATTCATCAATATTTTCCAAGCTTAAAAAGTTATAGCATAAGTTATTTAAGCCTGTGAATTTAATAATCCATAACAATCAATCAATATAGTTATGACTGGCTATTAAGAGCTGGCAGAATATCGGGACCTTGCTAAATTCTATGCTTCTGCACAATTTGCAATATACTTAGTCAGCAATAGCGACTATTATCAGCAGACAGTGTGAGCAATTAATTAATTTTATAGGAATCACAGGGTAGCATAATGTCAAAGAGCGCCTCAAAAAGATCATATATAGATCTTGTAATTACTTTTGGTCCCGCAATATTATTGCTTATTGCAGGTTTCTGGTTCGCCTATCAATTTGTTGCGCCAGCACCACCAAAAAAGATTGTTATTAGTACCGGATCAAACACTGGTGCATATTATAAAATCGCGCAACAATATCGCGAAGAACTTGCCAAAGAAGGCATTGAGCTGGAAATCATCAGTTCTTCTGGTTCAGGGGAAAATATCAGCCGCTTAGTAAATAAACAGGCTGATCTGGCATTTATTCAAGGGGGAACGGGAAACAACGAGTCAGGGCTTTATTCTTTGGGAAGCCTTTACTATGAACCTTTATGGATTTTTCTTGGTAAACGAAATAATATCGAACAAATAGCTGATTTTTCCAGTTTACGTATTGCTATTGGTGAGGAAGGCAGCGGCACACGAATCCTGGCAAAACAGTTACTAGAATTAAACCATATCGAAAAAACCACGACTCAGTTATTTGCTTTTCCCGCTAAGGAAGCGGCAGAAGCTTTGATTAAATCTGATATTGATGTCGATATTATGGTTGCTTCCAGCGAATCAGATATGGTGCAACAACTGCTACGTAATGATCAGGTAAAGCTGCTTGATTTTAATCGTGCTGATGCCTATATACGTTTGCTGCCTTATCTCTCGAAAATTACTTTGCCTGAAGGTGTTATCGATCTGGGCAAGAATTTACCAGCACACACGGTGACTTTGCTTGCGCCTACTGCTAATTTAGTGATTAGCGAAGATTTTAATCCGGCTCTGATTGTTTTATTACTCAAGGCTGCGGATGCAATTCATGGTAAAGCGAGTACTTTTTCAGTAGCTGGAACATTTCCATCCAGTGAATTTACTGCATATCCCATCAATGAAGTGGCAAAACGATTTTATAAAGTTGGTCCGCCTTTTTTGATGCGTTACTTACCTTTCTGGCCTGCGGTATTTATCGATAGAATGATTGTTATGTTAGTACCTTTGTTAGCGCTGCTACTGCCTCTGGGTAAAATAATGCCGCCGCTATATCGCTGGCGTATCCGTTCTAAAATTTATCGCTGGTATAAGGAATTACAGGAGGTAGACGATACCGTGCATAGGCAGCAGCTCTCCGTAGCGCAGTTTGTGATGATTAGTCGTGAATTGTCGCAGATCGAAGATCAAGTGAATCAGGTGAAAACACCACTTTCTTATGCTGATCAGGTCTACAATCTGTTATTACATATTGATCTTGTGCGTAAGAAATTAAATGCTAAAAAACCGGAAGCTTAATAAACAAGAGAGCAGGAATTATTAATCGATTCTTCCAGTATTTTGGCAAAACCGTATTACTATATTTATTCTTAGACTAATTTTAAGGTTTTTTTACTCGCTAAATTCAGTAATAATCAAATTGTTGGATTTTAATAATTTAAAAAAATAAGGAGTTTCCATGTTAGAAAAAAATCAGATTGCCCCGGAATTCAGTTCAGTCAATCAGGATAATAAAATTGTCGAACTATCTTCTTTTAAAGGCAGTAAGAATGTTGTTTTGTATTTCTACCCAAAAGACGATACTCCCGGTTGTACGATAGAAGCTAATGACTTTACCGCGCTGGCTGATAAATTTGCTGCGCTGGACACTGTTGTTATTGGCGTGAGTAAAGATTCATGTGCCAGTCATGCCGACTTTATAGCAAAATTTAATCTTAATCTGGATTTGCTTGCAGATGAGAGTGGCGAATTATGTGTTGCTTATGATGTCTGGCGAGAAAAAGTAAAAAACGGCGAGACAAAAATGGCTATTCTTAGGTCTACTTTTATTATTGATAAACAAGGCAAGCTAGTCGAAGTATTGTATGGCGTCAATCATGAGGGGCATGCACAAGCCATGCTGGATAGAGTCCAGCAACTGCAATATCGTAGTGTATAACAACAAGCTGCATAGGTATTTTATAGTGGTAGCGCTTTTAGTCATTGGTCATGCATAAATGCCGAACGGGTATCTGGGACGATTGGTCAGCTTACGTGTTCACCCCATGCTGGCCAATACAAATAGTTAGCATATTGTGTCCTGATGGAGATGTACATGAATGATAAAGAATTAGTAGCACAGCACGCCGCTAATCAGGTTAAAAATGGTATGACCATTGGTCTGGGAACAGGCTCTACTGCAGATTATTTTATTGCCGAACTGGCACGCCGCCAGGCTGAGGAAGACCTGGCAATTGCTTGCGTATCCAGCTCTGTTGTCAGTATGCTTAAGGCACAGGAAATGGGTTTGCCTCTGCTTGCAATAGAGCATTTATCTCGACTGGATCTGTATGTTGACGGTGCTGATGAAGTGGCTCCCGATAACACTTTATTAAAGGGCCAGGGTGCAGACCTGGTGAGAGAAAAGTTATTGGCAAAAGCGAGTGATCAATTTATTGTGCTGATTGATCAAAGTAAAATAGTTGAACATATAGGCGCGCATTTTCCTATCCCGATCGAAGTGATGCCTTTTGCCTGGCAATTGGTACAACAGAGCCTTAAGCAATTAGGCGGGCAAGGAACTTTAAGGCAAAATAGCAAAGGCAGTGGTCTGGCGGTAACGTCTTATGGTAGTCTGGTATTGGATATGCGCTTTGATCCAAAACTGGATATCGCTGAATTAAATAGTTTATTAAATGCGCTACCAGGTGTTGTTGAACACGGTATTTTTCATAGGCTTGCTAGTACTGTTTTGCTGGCTGATAACGGGGTAGTGCAGGAAATCACGGCCAGTTAAATAAAACTGGATCGTATCAATAAGTGGTAAATGATATTTTCAAAAAAAGGTGAATAAATGTTTCAGGCATCAAAAATTACGTTTAGGCTATGCTTTGCAGTTACTCTGTTCGGGTTAGTGGGTTGTACTGGCGAAATGATAGAAGAAGGTTACTATGATCCAGACTCTCGTGCTGCTGAAGCCTGGCGAGATGAAGATACTGGTAATGGTGAAAATCCAGGCCCGAATGCTCCTGGTTATATTGGTCCTGATGGGGAATATTCTTTGTATCCAGATAATGATCCGCACTAGCTCAGCAATGCTTCTTTGCTTGAGTCAGTTTCTATTTATGAAAAACTGTTCTATGCAAATGGATACAGCACAGAAATATTAATTTTATTTAAAGTATAAAAAAAGACTTCCCGTTTCAAAGAAAGAAGCCGGGAAGTCTTTAGTTTTTTGTTTAAGCCGCGTGGAAACGGGCTTTATTTTCATGCGATCTTTCCAGGTTTGCTCCTTTTACGGTTCACATTTACGTTACTGGCAATAGCTGCAGTAGCGAATAATGCTGATGAGATAATGAATTCACCTGAAATAAAACCAAACAGGCCAATAAAAAATATTAATGCGGTTAAAGCATCTTTGCATAAATCGTTCATAAATATATCCTCTATATCTAAAGTGAAGTGAGCTTAATTTAACCCACGTACTAATTATAAGGACGATATTTGAATTTACAATAACACTGAATGTTCATTGATTGTTTTATTTTTTGAAACAATGTGTCATAAAGCTTTCATCTAAACAGAGTAAAAGTCCCGGGATTTATTCTACGAGTTCAACACTTAGCCCAAGTTTAGTGATAAAAATTATAACCACTTGATAAATAACAATAAATAAATATTATGGCACTACAGTGAGTGATTTGGCATGATTTTTAATTGTTACTAATCATTGCCTTACAAATGTATGGCACTACTTTTCGAAAGATGGGTTAGACTGATGGTCTGCTGAGTTACGTGCATCTGAAAATGGGCTGCTTAGTGTTGTTGTGCTTGTATACCTTATGTCCATTCATCGATTACACAAAAAAAGTGCCTCAACCTTTTGTCGTGCCCAAGGCGTTTTACGAAGAAATTTAAGGCTAGAAGTGATGCTTGGGTCACTGGTAAAGCATTTTATTTTAATTAGGCGACCTAATTCTTCCCAGCCATATTGCTCAACTAACTGGGTTACAATTTGCTCCAGTGTTATGCCGTGCAACGGATCCTGAATGCGAGGCTTATTGGCTTGTTCCTGGTTCATTACTATTGTCCTGGTTATTTAATGGCTCAGCTTTTTTAACGCGGATCTTGCTACCTGCGAGATCACTGCCATTAAGGTTTTTAATCGCTGATTTGGCCTCGCCTGGTTTAGGCATCTCGACAAAGCCAAAGCCTTTGGATATGCCTGTGTCATTGTCTAATACTAAGGTGCAAGACTGCACTGTTCCGTAAGCTGAAAAGAGAGCTTGCAGCTCTGCTTCGGAGGTATTTCGTGTTAGGTTGCGTACCAGTATTTTCATGGAGTGACCGTATTTATCTGAAAAAATTGCTTAATTATACTCCTGTAATGGCTAATAGAGTATTTCCAGAAAAACTTATGTTTAATCATTAATTGACCTGGATTTTTACAATGCCTGTATAGGTATTGTAAAGGTTATTTATCTGTGTAAATTTTTATAATGATTTGCTGGAGCTATAGTGCCATTAAATAATATTAGCAATAGAATATAAAGTATTTGCTAATATGAATCGCTGAAATGAAGTATTGAGACAATAACAAAAGGAGAGATAATGAGAGTTATAGCGTTTGCCGCGAGTAATAGTAAAAAATCGATCAATAAGCAATTAGCGACCTATGCGGCTAGCTTGTTAAAAGATGCACAATTTGAAGTGCTGGACTTAAACGATTATGAATTACCAATGTTTAGCGTAGACAAAGAGCAAGAGCTAGGCCAACCACAATTAGCACAAGATTTTGTCGCCAAGATTGGTGCTTGCGATGCGCTTATTATTTCATTTGCCGAGCATAATGGATCTTACACTGTGGCGTATAAAAATCTTTTTGACTGGGGTTCACGTATTAATAAAAAAATCTTTCAGAATAAGCCGGTAGTGTTTCTTGCTACCTCGCCTGGTGCCGGAGGTGCTGCCAATGTTTTGGCGACGGCGGTTAATTCTGTCGTGCATTTTAATGGTGATCTTAAGGCGAGTTTATCAGTTCCGAGCTTTTACCAGAATTTTGATGTAGACAATAACTGTTTAACAAATCCAGAGCTTAAAGCGCAGTTAATTTCAGCCATGGATAGCTTGCAGTAGTTGCTTGTTATTAGCGCAGTTGTCAGCTACTGTGGTATAGCCAAGATTAGAAATATAGCTGGAGCCATGATGAAGTCTAAATGCAATCTATATAGTGCTATAAGAGCAAGAGTGACAATGCATATTTTACTCAATAGTCTGGTATTTTTATGTTTATGCCTATTGAGTATTCCGGGTGAAGCAAAAAAATTATATAAATATCAGGATGAAAAAGGCGGCTGGCATTATACTGATAAAGCGCCCACGGCAGCACAAACTAAGGAAATCAAGCTTGAGGTTCGGCAGTTAAAGGTTGCGACTAAGCAGCTTGTCAGCTTAAATCAAGTGGGCGAAAAACGGCAGCCAGAATTTGTTATTAGAAATGATTATTTTGGCCCGATTGAAGTGGAAGTGGTTTTTTCCGAACAGGACAATGTACAGGCAGAGCCTGCCTTGCCCAGAAAATTTATAGTTCAGCCAGGCGTTTCCAAACCTTTGTTTGGCCTAGGTGCGATAGATGAATTTCAAGGCTGGCGCTATGCTCTTAGTTACCGGTATTCTCTTGGCGAACCCACTGCTCGACATAATGCACAGGCTATTTATATACCACCATTTGCCAGCTATAGAAAGTTTCAAATTAGCCAGGCTTTTAATGGCCCGTTTTCTCATACAGATGAGCAAAATAAATACGCAGTTGATTTATCTATGCCTGAAGGCTCAGAGGTGAATGCGGCCAGAGCAGGAGTAATCATGAGTCTGGAAAATGATTATTTTAAAGGAGGAACAGATAAACAGGTTTATAAAGAGCGCGCAAATAGCATAAGAATTTTACATGATGATGGATCTATGGCTGTTTATGCTCATTTACAGGCAGATGGAGCGCAAGTCTATGCAGGAATGCGAGTCAAGGCTGGGCAGTTAATTGCCTATTCAGGCAACACCGGATTCAGTTCTGGACCGCATTTACATTTTGCCGTGCAAGTAAATCAAGGGATGAGTCTTGTGTCCGTACCTTTTAAGTTTAGTGATAGTCTGGGTAAGCTGTCTCAACCTAAGGCTGGGCAATGGTTATCTGGTTATGCTGTAAGTCAGTAAGATAGCGATTTGCCTTGAGGCGATTAGGATAATAAATAATCGTTAAGTCACCGGGTTAGATTTTTTGATGTAAACACAAAAATCTAACCCGGGCTAAATTCCCTAAAGATGTTCTTATGATTCTTCCGTATCTTCTTCGTTGTCCTCCTCATCCTCATCTAATTCAACGTTAGTCACAGTAGACATGCACTCTAAATAGCTACTAGAATAATTTCTGTGTGCATCAGCCAGGCCTTGGGCTGAGCCAAAACTCTCACGTAATTCTTTTAAAACTTCTTCTGGTTTTTCAGAAGTTTTGATAGAGATCATTTTTGTATAGCCTTTATAAGCAGCTTTGCGCGTGGGCTCAAACGGAAAGAGTCCGGGCATTTTCTTTGAGGATAAATCAATAATGCACCTTGTTACAGTCTCAGGGTCAAGGTGGTAAGATTGAATATCAGGATCATTTGTTATTTGTTCTAATACAGTTTCTTTATATTTCTCTTGTTCAGAACATGCAGTCAAGATTAAAGCTGATAGGCCAATAAGTAATATTTTTTTCATAAGTTTTGTTTGTAAGAGTGGTTATTTTGTCGCTTCGATTTCATGCATGGCTGTGTTAATCCATGCTTCAGCTTCGGCATTAATATCTTTACTTTTGCGACCATCAACAGGGATAATCGGGCCGATTCTTACCTGAATAGTGCCTGGGTACTTCAAAAAACTATACCGCGGCCAGAATTCACCGGCATTATGTGCAACAGGGAGGACTGGATGGCCAGTGCGTAGTGCGAGTAAACTACCGCTTGCACTGAATTTTCGTTGTTCGCCTGGAGCGGTTCTGGTGCCTTCTGGATATATTACGATCCAATAGCCTTCCTGTAAGCGTTTTGCCCCTTGTTTTAATAATTGCGCTAGTGCTTCCTTAGGGCTGGAGCGATCAATAGCAATAGGTTTTAAGGTGGCCATTGCCCACCCCCAAAAGGGTATCCAGAGTAAGGATTTTTTTAGCAAGATACTTGATGTCGGCAATATCGACGTTAGAAAAATAGTTTCCCAGGCTGACTGATGCTTACATAGTACAATTGCTTCCTGATCCGTAGGAATATTTTCCAGGCCAGAAATTCGATAGTTTAAGCCGCAGATATTTTTACCGAGAAACAAAGTACAATTGGCCCAAAATTTCGCTATCTTATAGCGTAGTTTCCCAGGAAAAGCTGCAACAGCAAGCACGATGATAGCTAAGACTATCGTGATTGCCAATACAGAACTAAACAAGAGAGCTGATCGTATGTAAAGTAAAAAAAGCTTACCTTGATAAGATGTATTCTGCTGCATCATAAAGATTCTCAAAAATAGGAATGTTTAAATCAGGGTTGGCGGCTAAGGTTTTTGTGCCGTTACCTGTTTTGACCAAGAGTGGCTTTGCCCCTGCAGCGATAGCAGCTTCAATATCACGTAATGAATCACCAACAAAGTAAATATCTGTTAAGTCTACCCCTGCATCTTTACTAAACTGCTCAAGCATACCCGGTTTAGGTTTTCTGCAATTACAGTCTGCATCAGGTAGGTGCGGGCAGTAATAAATATGGCTTATTTTTCCGCCCAAAGCTTCGACCATACGTATCATTTTATGATGCATCTCGGTTAGCGTTGCATCGCTATAATGCCCTCGGCCAACACCCGATTGATTAGTGATCACAACGACTTGATAATCATGTTGATTTAATAAAGCAATCGCCTCAAGGCTACCCTCTATCGGCAGCCATTCGTCAGCTGATTTGATAAAGTCAGCTGAATCGTGATTAATAACGCCATCACGATCCAGTAATACGTACTTAGCTGTACTCATTAGCTTTGTAACTTGGAAATATCAGCGATTTGTAAAAATAACTTAGATAATTTAGTCAGTAAAGCTAAACGATTGGCGCGTAAATCTAAATCATCACACATCACCATTACATCATCAAAGAAACTATCAACCTCTGCGCGTAAACCGGCTAAATGATTTAACGCAGTTTGATAGTCTTTGGCTGCTAATAGTGGCGCGACATCCTGTTCAGCTTGTTCAGCTGACGCTAATAATGCAATTTCAGCAGGCTCTACTAACTTGCCTACGCTATCAGCCGGTTTATTATCTGATTTACGTAGAATATTGCTGATGCGTTTATTGGCTGCTGCTAAACTTTCTGCTTCCGCCAGGCTTCTGAAATTCTGCACCGCCTGTAAGCGTCGCTGGAAATCATATGGCTGGGCCGGTAAAATTGCAAACACTGCTTCAAATTCATCGGCAGTAAAACCATGGTCTAAACTATAACCTTTTAGACGCTCAAAAATAAACGGAATCACTAGACTACGCGTTTTTTCCAGATCAAACTCATGAGTGAATTGGCTTAGCGCAAAATCGACACATGCAATTAAATTGATTTCCAACTGGTTTTCAATAATGGTACGTAAAGCACCTAATGCGGCGCGTCTTAATGCGTATGGATCTTTATCACCACCAGGAATTAAACCCGCACTAAAAATACCTGTTAGTGTATCGATTTTTTCCGCAATTGATAAAATCTGACCTGTACTGCTAGGCGCTGTTGGGCTACCTGCACCTTTCGGATAATATTGCTCTTCAATCGCTTGCGCTACTTCCGCTGATTCGCCATCGGCTAAAGCATAATAACGCCCCATTAAACCCTGTAAGCTACCAAACTCTTCAACCATATTGGTTACAAGATCGGTTTTAGCCAGTTTTGCTGCGCGTGTGGCAAGGTCTGGATTAACGTTAATGCTCCTGGCAATAAACTCTGCTAGTTTTTCTACGCGCTGCGATTTATCCGCCAAGCTGCCTAATTTTTTCTGGAAGATTATGCTGTCAAGTTGCCCGGTACGTTGTTCTAAACGCAGTTTATGATCTTGATTCCAAAAGAATTCCGCATCCGCCAAACGAGGCATAACGACACGCTCATTACCTTGCTGGATAGAGATAGGGTTTTTGCTTTGAATATTACTAAAAGTAATAAAGTGCGCTAGTAATTCGCCATGCACATTCTTAACCGGAAAATATTTTTGATTAATCTGCATGGTGGTAATTAATACTTCAGCAGGTAATGCCAAATAACGCTCGTCGAAATTTCCGGTAATCGGTACAGGAAATTCATTCAGCGCGGCAATTTCTTCTAACAAATCGTCTTCTATATAGGCAATACCGCCCACCGCAGCAGCGGCACTATTTGCTGCATCACGGATGATTTGCATACGCTGTGCGAAACTAGGAATCACTTTGCCTTGTTTTAATAAAGTCGCTTCATAGTTTTCTGGCTCTGTAATGCTGATGGCTTCAGGCGCATGAAAACGGTGTCCATGAGTCATATTGCCAGTGCTTAATCCTAGAATTTCAGTATTAATGACCGTTGCGCCATACATTAATAGCGCCCAGTGTACCGGACGGACAAACTCGACAGTTGAAGCCCCCCAGCGCATACGTTTGGCAATCGGTAACTGGCTAATACTTTTACGAATAATATCAGGAATTAATGCAACGCTAGACTGCCCTTTTACTTGCTGGGTAAACGCCAGCCATTCGCCTTTATCGGTTTGCACGCGCTCTAATTGATCAACCGAAGTACCACAACTTCTGGCAAAACCTTGGCAAGCTTTACTCGGTTGACCTTCGTCATTAAACGCGGCTTGTACCGCAGGGCCTCGTTTTTCGATACTTTTATCGGCTTGTGCGCTGGCTAAATCTTTAATCAAGACAGCAAGACGGCGTGGTGTTGCATAAGCAATGCAGTCGCCAAAGCTTAAATCAGCTTCTCCCAAGCCAAGCTTAATATTATTTAATAAAGCATTACTTAATTTAAGTAATGATGCCGGGGGTAATTCTTCACAGCCTAATTCAAATAATAAGTGTTGTGCTGCGCTCATGCTGATGCTCCTGTGTCTTTAGCCAGTGGAAAGCCTAATGATTCACGGCGCGCATAATAAGTCTCGGCAACTGCTTTAGCCATATTTCTTACTCTTAAAATATAGCGCTGGCGCTCTGTAACCGAAATCGCATGGCGCGCATCCAGTAAATTAAACACATGCGAGGCTTTTAAGACCATTTCGTAAGCCGGTAGCGGCAGATCTTGTTCGATTAATTTTGCGGATTCCATTTCGTATATATCAAAGCTCTCGAACAGGAAATCGACTTTCGCGTGTTCAAAATTAAACGCGGACATTTCTACTTCATTTTGATGAAACACATCTCCATAAGTGACCATGCCTTGCGGGCCTTTTGACCAGACTAAATCATAAACGCTTTCCACGCCCTGAATATACATGGCGATACGCTCAAGACCGTAAGTCAGTTCGCCGGTCACAGGGCGACATTCCAATCCACCGACTTGCTGAAAATAGGTAAACTGCGACACTTCCATGCCGTTTAACCAGATTTCCCAACCCAGTCCCCAGGCACCCAAAGTAGGCGATTCCCAGTTGTCTTCAACAAAACGTACATCATGTTCAAGTAAATCCAGACCGATATGGCGTAAAGAATCCAGATAAAGGTCTTGAATGTCATCAGGCGAAGGCTTTAAAACCACTTGAAATTGATAATAATGCTGCAGGCGGTTAGGGTTTTCACCGTAGCGGCCATCTGTAGGCCGGCGCGAAGGTTGCACATACGCAGCATTCCATGGCTCAGGCCCAATCGCACGTAGAAAAGTCGCGGGGTGAAATGTCCCGGCACCAACTTCTAAATCAAGAGGTTGTAATAAAACACAGCCTTGATCTGACCAATAATTTTGTAAGGCAAGGATAAGTCCTTGAAATGTGGATAAATCGTTATTTGAACTGGACACAATATCGAGATTATTTAAGCGCTAGAAAATCTATCAATTATAGCTTAAAAATTATGCACGGGCATGTGTAAAAGAAAATTGTATTATTGGCGGATCAAGGATGCCGGAGTAATACTGTCCCGTTCAGACCAGTAAAGCATTGCCATTTTTAGCCTGTTTATCTAGCTATTTCAGAAAATGAGGCATGCATTGTATGGGCTTCATTTTTCAGTTCTTTTGCTTTATAGGTTGCTGACGGGCGTTCTTTTTTGAGCTTTGTAATTGCGTCCAGCGTTTACCGAGGCGCTTTTGCATCGCTTTTGTTGACGTTAATGCTAATGGTATCAATAGCAGAAAGGTGAAAATATCGACAAGAATATAAGGGCTTTTAGGCGCTTCATCTTTAAATGTTTCCCAGGATAATGATAAATCGAGCACGATATAAACTAAAAAAAGCATACAGGCATAAAAAAATGCAAAACAGTCCCATTTTGCGCTGGAAGTGAAGGGGCCAGTTTTGTTTGAGTAGTCTTTTGAGTGGCGTTAGAGCGAGACCGATACATAGAAAACGCAATGCCCAGTCGCCTAAATTAAAATGCAGGATTTGTATGGGGTTTGCGCCTGATTTATGCTGTAAAGTAGCGTAAGCTAATGATAAAAAAAGACTAAAGCTAAGCATGAGGACTATGATCTTAATTAGTACTCAGCCCTTTTTGGGAATGCGCATTAGAGCTGTTTTTTAAGATCCATTCCTGAATAAAGTGTAGCAACTTGTTCGCCGTAGCCGTTAAGCATTTCTATTTTACGTTTGGGGTAAAATACTCGCTCCCAGTATCCGTTCTCTACTCTGGCTCCACCTTGGGTGTGGGGTATCTGAGTTTATGTTGGCATAAAAGTCATGCTCCCCGGTAGCCATTTTATTCCATGCGGTGGCTGGCATGGTTTCTATATAGGGAATTTTTACAATTGCTTTAATGCTTTTAAAGACGTATTTCCAGGGTACAACCAGGCGCAAGGGTGCGCCATTCTAGTTTGGAAGTGTGTCATCATGCATTCCAGTTGCCATAAAGGCTAAAGGATGCATGGCTTCATCGATTCTTAGGCCTTCGACATAGGGCCAGTCTAATGCTCTAGTTTTTTGGCCGACCATGATTTCAGGGTCATAAAGAGTGCTGAATTCATAATAATTCGTGTAACTGGCAACGTCTTCATAGTCGGTGGGTTGTAATGAGGCTGAATAGGGACTTGTGTGTATTTTTTTGTGCCTGCACTGGCAGCAAAGATGCGACTGATAAGCCTGCTACTGCCTTGATGATTTTTCGGCGGTTGACAAAGATAGTCTTATCGGTAATTTTCCTTAAATAACATAATATACTCCTTGAATTTGTCTGGACTGTGTAAATATAGTCGTCTGTAAGGGTGAAAACAATCTAAAGTTGCCAGTATTTATGATTTCTATAATCGCTCGCTATACGTCTATGTAATTTGATAATCATAGTCGATAATAAGAGGTGCATGGTCTGAAAAGCG
>CAYWLM010000024.1:0-2729 GCA_964459125.1 uncultured Methylomonas sp.
TAGCCATTTTGCCATTGCGAATAAAAAAATCAGCAAATGGGCTGATAACCGCATCAGAAAACCAGGCGCTAAAGCGTTGCAGTACACCTTTATGGGCTTGCACTCCCAATGCTGTCTCAACCTTGCTTTCCAGTTTTATTGTTTGTTTGTCTAGCTTATGTCTGGGTTCAGAACTTAGTAAAGTTGCGACTATGCCAACAAACATACACAAAGCCATCGCTGAATAGGCCGCATTCCAGCCTATATATTCGGCGATATAAAAAGCACCTGCTCCAGAAACCAATAAGGCAACTCGATAACCAAAGACATACATGGCTGCCATTGCTGCCTGGTATTCAGGTGCTATGGCTTCAATACGATAAGCATCAATCACTATATCTTGTGTTGCTGAACAAAAAGCGATCCATACTGCCGTTGCGGCAATAAATTCAATTTGTACCTGCGGGTTTAATTCGGCTAAAGTCATTAAGCCGGCTGAAATACCCACTTGAGCGAGTAACATCCAGCTACGACGTTTACCCAGTAGTCTGGTTAAAAAAGGTAAAGGCAACCTATCCACAACTGGTGCCCAGACAACCTTGATAGAATAGGTTAAGCCTACCCAGCTAAAAAAACCAATAACAGATAATGTGACGCCTGAATCACGTAACCAGGCCGATAGGGTAGAGAAAACCAGTAAAAAAGGAAGCCCAGCTGAAAAGCCAAGAAAAGACATGCCCAGTATCTGGGGACGAGTATAGGCAAAAAACGCTTGTTTCCAGCTGTGTTTAATCATAATCAAGAGTATTTACAAATGTTTTGGAAATAAAAAAGGGAGCAGAATATAAAACTCTACTCCCTTGATATCTACAATCAGTTTTTTTATTGATTGTGCCGGTCTTTATCCATTAATTAAATAATGGGCAAAAATACTGGCGATATAGCCCAAAGCAATCACAGGTGTCCATTTGATATGACTGAAGAAAGTATATTTATGGTTAGATGAACCCATTAAAGCAACCCCGGCTGCTGAACCAACCGATAACAGTGACCCCCCCGTACCCGCTGTTAATGTGACTAATAACCATTGATATAAATCCATATTCAGATTCATGCTTAGGACCGCAAACATCACCGGAATATTATCCACAATCGCTGAAATAAGTCCGACTAAAATATTAGCTGGGGTTTGACCTAGTCCATCGTACATACCTGCAGAGATGAGTTCCAGATAACCGATATAACCTAAACCACCGACTGCAAACACAACCCCAAAGAAAAAGAACAACGTATCCCATTCCGCATCACGCACCTTGTCGAAGATATCAAAAGAATCATGTTCTTCACCTTCGCCAGAGCTATATAACAATTTGATTCTGAAGCCATAAATCATTAAAACACCAAGCCCTGCCATCATACCCATAAATGGCGGTAAATGAAGTACTTGCTTAAAGCTAACGGCAGTTACGATGGTTAATGCAAATAAAACACAAACCTGAATTGCGCCTGGTTTTAGTTTAATCGCTGCTTCATTGGTTGCTAGCGGTTGTTCATCAGGTACTGCTAGATACATAAAAAAAGCAGGTACAGCATAGTTAACGACCGATGGTATAAATAGATTAAAGAAATCAAAGAATTCAGCATAACCCGCTTGCCATACCATTAATGTTGTAATATCACCAAAGGGACTGAATGCGCCTCCCGCATTGGCAGCAACAACCAGATTAACAAAACCAATGGCGATAAATTTTTCGTTATCTTTACCTACGGCTAAAACAACAGCCCCCACTAATAAAGCAGATGTCAGATTGTCTGCAACCGCTGATAAAAAGAAGGTAATAATTCCGGTAATCCAAAATAGTTTTTTATAACCAAATTCTTTTCTAATCATCCACGAGCGTAACGCTTCGAATACATTACGTTCTGCCATCGCATTGATATAAGTCATAGCAACTAACAAGAACAGCATTAAAGCCGCATATTCTTTTAGATTAAACTCAAAAGCTTGATGCAAGGCTTCGGTAGAAACCCCTGCTTCTGCAGCTAAAACAGCTGCATGTGCCCAGATAACGGCAGCAGCAACAATAACTGGCTTAGATTTACGTAAGCCGGTAAACTCTTCCGCCATTACAAAGCCATAAGCGATGATAAAAATCAGCACAGTATAAATACCGCGCTCGGTCCCTGTCAGACCTAAATTAACAATCTGCTCTTCAGCCATTGCTATCTGCGGCATACAAAACAGCGCAGCAAAAATTAAAAATATGCGAAACACAAAACCCCCTAGACCCTTAAAATTTATAAATTATTTTTAGTATCAAGCTAGATAAAACTCAACCGCTAATGATAGCATTATCCAATTAACTTTGTCATTTAATCCATAGCAGTATATCATTGGTGGTTCTAGTCAATTCGCTTACATAAGCGCTTAAATATGTATCAATATAACGATAAAGACCAAACTCTCATTAATGAGCGTGTTACTCAGTTTCGTGATCAAACTGAACGCTTTTTAAAAGGTGAAATTCCTGATGATAAATTCCGCGCATTGCGTTTAATGAATGGCCTGTATGTGCAAACACATGCGCCTTTATTACGTGTCGCAGGACCTTATGGGCTGTTGTCCAGCAAACAAGTTAGAAAACTAGCCTCTATTGCCCGTGATTATGATAAAGGTTTTTGTCATTTTACCACTCGGCAAAATATCCAGTTTAACTGGCCGGCACTGGAAAGAGTTCCCGATATACTTG
>CAYWLM010000024.1:2829-32757 GCA_964459125.1 uncultured Methylomonas sp.
CGGCAAAATATCCAGTTTAACTGGCCGGCACTGGAAAGAGTTCCCGATATACTTGAGGAGTTAGCTAGCGTACAAATGCATGCTATCCAGACCAGTGGTAACTGCCTTAGAAATACGACATCGGACCAGTTGGCGGGTGTTGCTATTGATGAGCTGGAAGATCCGCGGCCCTACTGTGAAATAATTCGCCAATGGACGATTTTGCACCCTGAATTTGCCTATTTGCCGCGTAAATTCAAGATTGCAGTCAGTGGCGCTACGCTTGACCGTGCCGCTACTCAATTTCACGATATTGGTCTGCATCTGGTTAAAAATGAACAAGGCGAAGTGGGCTTTAAGGTTTTTGTTGGCGGAGGCTTGGGTCGCACACCGGTTATCGGTCAGGTGATCAAACCATTTTTAGAGAAGCAACATTTGCTTTCTTATCTGGAAGCAATTTTACGCATTTATAACCTATATGGTCGTCGCGATAACAAATATAAAGCACGGGTAAAAATTCTGGTCAGAGAAGCAGGGCTTGCCAAAATTACTCAAAAAGTTGAAGCAGAATGGTCGCTGATAAAAGACCAGCTAGAACTGAGTGCTGAACGTATTAGCGGCATGCAGTTGCAATTTACGCCACCTGAATATCTAGCAGAGGCTACGCAAGATACGAGTTATGCAGATAACTTAGTAAATCATCCTGACTTTGCGACATGGGTTAAACACAATACTGCCGAGCATAAAATAGCAGGCTATCGTGCTGCCTATATTTCCTTAAAGGCACCAGATAATCCGCCAGGAGATTGCTCGGACAGTCAGCTGGATGCCATTGCTGATTTAGCTGATCAATACAGTTTTTCTATGGTGCGTGTCACTCATCGACAAAATTTAGTGTTAGCTGATGTAAAACAAGGTGATTTATTCTCCTTATGGCAAAAGTTGCTGCCACTAAAACTCGCTACCCCCAATATTGGCAAGGCAACTGATATAATTTGTTGTCCTGGCCTGGACTATTGCTCTCTGGCGAATGCGGGCTCAATAGGTGTCGCTAAAGAGATTAATGAAACTCTGGATTCTATGGATTATGTCCATGATTTAGGCGATTTAAAAATAAACATCTCAGGCTGTATGAATGGCTGTGCGCACCAAAGTGTCGGGCATATAGGTATTCTCGGTGTTGATAAAAAAGGGGTGGAATGGTATCAGGTAACACTGGGCGGTTCTTCTGAGAACGATGCCGCTATCGGTGAGCGTTTAGGCCCTGCTGTGAGTAAAGAAAATATTACCCCGGTAATTAAAACCTTACTTGAAGTCTATGTTGAGCAACGCGCACATGAAGATGAATCATTTCTTGCTACCTTTAGACGTGTAGGTGTCAACCCATTCAAGGAGAAAGTCTATGCAACTGATTAACGATAAACAAGTGGTTCAGGATGACTGGTCATTTATCAGTGATGATGCGCCATTAAATGCTGATTACAATATTGTTTCTGTAGCGCGCTGGCAACAACACCGTAATGAGCTATCTCAGACAAAGAACCTGGGATTAAGGCTGGAACCTGATGTTATGATAGAAGATATTGCTGATGATTTATCTCACTTCCAGTTGATTCAGCTATTTTTTCCTGTGTTTACAGATGGTAGAGCATTTACTCATGCCCGCTTATTGCGTAGTCGCTATGGATTTACCGGCGATATTCGCGCTAGTGGAGACTTTATGCGCGACCAGGTTTTTTATCTAAACCGCGTCGGTGTCAGTAGTTTTGAACTAAACGACCAGGAAAATGCGCTACAAGTTATGCAGTCTATGCATGATTTTTCAGTGGATTATCAAGAGTCAGTTGCCTGAATCTGACCATTAAGGCTAACCTTCAAGTAAGTATGCTGCGTAGCACTGTCAAATATTTAATTAAATTACAAAGTGTTACGTTGCAGATACTTTCTTAAAACTCGAGTAGTCATTTAATAATATCCTAGTTGATGAACTTGTATTGATAGGTAGTGCAGAGAACCATGATCCATTTATAAATGAATCTCTTGAATTCGCCATCTAAAAATATCGACCGACCGTCATTTTAGCTTTCGCTCCTGACTAGATCGAACATCGCTATAAAACGTTTGTTTTATTATGGTAGAATCAAAGTCGGTATGTAGTACCTACTACATACCCATAACAATAATATAAAACAAAACGAAAGGATATAATGAATGAAATTTTTTAAATATATTGCTTTAAGTCTTTTTCTTGCCATTTCTACAGCAGGCATTTCTTCTGTAGCTTTTGCTTCTGTCTTTTCAGACATTGACAATGTGTCTACAAAAATTGCTGCGGCTGAACAGGCACTTAAAAGCGGTGCGTCTAATGATGACGTTATCAACTTAATCAAAGAAGCGAATAATTTAACTAAAGTAATAATGTTGCCTGATTCATTGGTTTCAAAACGCCAAAGAGCAAATGCTCACTTGAAAAAAGCGCGTCAGGCACTTCAAAAAGATAATAGAGCCGCTGCTGAAGCTCATTTAGAGAAAGCTGCTAGTGATTATGCCAAATTGAAGGGTTTTTTATAATTAGCTATTGCAGTTATTTATAACAGGACACCTTTGGGGGTGTCCTGTTTAATTCCTTATAATAAAAGGGCAGTTATTTATAAATCATAATTCCCTTTTATCACCTAAAAGGCTATTGTGCCTTGCAGAATATTACTTCTCTTAATCCTGGTACTGAATATCAAATCCAGGAAATATTTGCCCGGTACCAGAATTAGCATCGACAAAAGAACCGCTCTGTGCAAACGCGTCCGACAAGTTGACACGTGGATAGATAGCTGTAACCTGCTCAGCACTCATACTGGATTGGGTAACTTTAAAGCGTGCAACATAGTTACTGTCTCCTGCACTCGCGACAACTTCCACTAATTGCATCATGCCGTTATCTTCATGTAATAGAATGTGGCAATGATTGACATACTCACCAACATAATCAGGAAAGCGTGAACGAAATATCGCTCGCCCACGGCCCCTAGGAAGCCAGGTAACATCCTGCCAACGGGGTTCAGTCAGAATATTAACCAGAGTCCCATCCGCAATTGGTACATCTACACGACTTAACCAGAATGGATTTACGTGTATATGAAACGGATGATCAACAGTAGTTGTGCTGATAGCTGTTAAGTTTTCAGCTTCTGCCTGCGCTCGCGTTACAGCCTTGCCCGCCTGGTGATTTGGCCATATCGAATTTATGCTGTCAAACCACAAGGTTTGCGAATTATTATACACAGCCCATTCTTCAGAGCTACCTAGCCACATTTGCGGGTGCTCATCGGTCGGGTCAAACTTGCGCCCATCGATAGCCATGGTCCGAATATTCGGGGGCAGTACTACCATTTGTTCACTGCCTGGGGTGATAGGACCATAGGTAATGTTAAGCAGTTCAGGATTGTCCGCGACAAAGTCTTCAGGTGGTTCGATAACGGGAAAATCAGCATTTCCCCATCCTGAATAGGTCACCACGCGAGTACGAAAACTACCTAGTTCTACGCCCCGCGCATTGGCTTCGGCAGCAGTACTCACAGTTAAATCTGCATCACTGATAGGTATCAGGTAATCAGGGACTGGTGGAAAAGCCGTTACATCTATCGGCCCCCCCTCAACAGGCTCACCCGATACCACAACGAAAGCGACAATAATGTCACCAGGCCAATCAGGAAGCGTGGTTTTATCCTGAGCCACAAGTTTACGCAAACTTTTTTCATAGTTATCATTATGTAATATGTCAAAATTTGCTACAAGAGTGTAAACCGAACTAGTCTGACCTCCTTCTAATTGGGGGGCCTGAAAAAATATATCGGCTCGATTTGCTGGAGCCATCATGACTTCATTAGGGCGGTTATAAGCGGCTTTGACATTTTCTTCATTTGCAAAACAGTCTGCAATTTTATTGATGCGTTGTTGAGGTGTATCGGTTGATTTTAAATCTAATGGATTGGGTGGTGCTGCAAAGTTTAGGTTTTTTACATAATATTCATAACCTCCATTTGCACTAGGTCGCACTAGGGTGACTCCATCCATAGCTAGTTGGGGTATTGGTTGTCTGAGTGCTTCGATATCTGATGTATCCAGAGGAGTACAGCTGCCATCGCTATTGAGACGACCAAGTTGATTATTGTCGCAAATGGTGAGTTGTCCCTTCAAGACTGAAAAGCGAATATATCCACGGCCATCAACACTACCGTTAAGTACCCGCCAGCGTTCAAAAGCGCCGGGTTGCATGGTCATGACTTTAGGCTGGAAACTACCATTAACGGTTGGGAAAGAAGCGGCAGCGCGACCAGCCCCGCCAGCCGCATCAGGATCCTGAGCGATATTTCCGGGGTTCACATTTTGAATAAAAATCAGTCGCTCACGATATTGATAAAGACCGGTTGGGACTTGCGGATCGGGGTTAGATGTACCTGCCAATTGTTCACTAACTGCTTCATCAACATCACCCTCAACAATAAAAAATCCGGCCATGCCGCTAGCTACCTGATTATGCGTTGCTCCATGTGAATGTGGATGATACCAGTGAGTGCCAGGCGGATGCGGAGCACCTGTACTACCGATATTACCTAAACGAAATTCATAATTGGCATCGCCGACCTGCTCACATTGACGCGCAAGAAACGGCAATCAGCATCTTCAGCATTTTCTCTGGCGGCAAAATCCGCCTGAGGCATGATCCTGAGAATGATATTATCTGAAATTGAACCATCGGGGTTGGAACCTGGGCGCACATGTAAACCGTGAGTATGCATGTTTGTAGTGTGAACTGAATGAACGCCATTAGTATGCTCCCCCAAACACCAATCAGATTGTGGGTCTTGTGGAATATCTTCCTTACTGACACCTGTGGGTAATGCAGCGGGGTCAGGGTAGGGACCGACAAAGCTTTTTCCAGCATCTAAACCTAGTAAATTACGCAGTTCCAGGTAATATGTTGAATCCCCTGGCATGCGGATAGTAGGCCCAGGAGTAATGCCTCCATAGCTGAATAATAGGGGTCTTACATTTTCAAAGCCAGTACCTGTAATGGCAATCGGCGAGGCATTTTCGACGACTGTTAAGTTGAGTTGTTTGCCTGGCCAGTCATCAGGACGCCATACCCAGGGCTCTGACCAGGTATCAACAGCTGTATCTGGATCAAAGTCGGACAAGCTGGCTAAGCGAGGTACCGGCTGTAGGTCGGACTCTGTATATTCCAGCTTCGATCCAGCAGAAGCTTTTGCACTGTCACTGAGGCTTGTAGTACCAAACGCTGTTACACCTAGTGCTGTTACGCCTACGCCTTTAGCCGAGGTAAGTATAAACTCGCGCCGACTATACTGGGTTTGTTCTGAAGAGGGAAATGAATCTTTATTGTGTTGTTCGGAGATTATTTTTTTAGACATTATTATGACTCCTGTGCCATTTATAGCATGCTGCAATTAATGTGGAAATGCTGACTAAATTCCTTCGCTCTGACAGGAAAATTGTAACCGCTTCCATTTCGGCATGTTTTGACTTTAGCCCTAATTATTTATTTTGACAAGTTAGATTTTAGGGATTTATACTTGATTAACTGCTCTAGAACTGGTTATGGAGTAAATATAGGTACTGTAGTTGGTCGAAAATATAATGACTGAAATTTGTGCGGATACACTCTCCGTTTTGCATGTTTTTTTGAAAAAAACCATTCGCTACATCAGTAAAACCATAGCGCATGCATTATGTCTTCGTGGGAAACTTATTGCAGGCTATACCGAAAAACTCATTTAAACTTCGCGGCGTAATGCTTGATAGGGCATTAAATGTATGCCTTCGGCTAATAAAGAAATGCCTATCTTTTCATGTAATCCCAAGGAATTACGTTTAGCGACATGCAAGGGTACATTGATAGCAATATTGGTGTTTAACGCTTTATCAATACGCACCAGCATATTGGCCAAGCCGTTACTTTCCATATATTCAATAATTTCAGCCTGTAAGGGGTTTTCACGATCGCCGCTAGAAGGACGACCGCGCCTATGCAACAGAATATTAGCGGGTTGAATCATCCAGCAAATACGCTCATTCACTGCAAACCGTGGTTGATAGCTTGCTTCCAGTATCATGCCTTGCCAGCGTATACAGGTTTTTTGTCCCACCTGATCATGGGTGAGTACCTCAGCGGTAAACAGATTTTGTTGATCCATTAAGCGTGCGACGGTTGCAGTTTTTGGTTGAGCGGCGACAAACTCTGGGGTGCCTGTTTGTAACACTACACCTTTATGCAATAGAGCGATTCGATCGGCAAGTAAGTTTGATTCTTCCAGATCATGAGTCACAAGTATCATCGGCATGGCTAACGACTGTCTTAAAGAAAGTAGTTCACGATACAGTTTGCGCCGCGTGACCTGATCAACTGCTGAAAAAGGCTCATCCAGTAATAACACTTTAGGTTGTCTGGCTAATGCCCTGGCGACAGCAACCCGTTGCTGTTGTCCGCCGGACAAATTTTTCGGATACCGCTGTTGCAGACCGTCAAGATGAACTTTTTCTAATAGTTTCATCGCCTCTGCCTGGCGCTGATATTTAGGTAAATGAGTGATTGCCTGTTGAATATTTTCCAGTACTGTCATATGTGGGAACAGCGCATAATTCTGAAATACCAGCCCGACATGGCGTTGGTGAGTCGCTAAAAAAATTTTACGGGTACTGTCTTGCCAGATTTCACCCTGACAGCTTATGTTGCCATTTTCTGGTCGATACAATCCTGCAATAGCACGCAACAGCGTAGTTTTGCCACTTCCGGAAGGCCCTACCAATGCCAGTAATTCTCCCGAGTGACATTCGAGCTCTACAGCCAGAGGTATAGGCTGAGATTGTTGCAAGCTAATATGAATCGCTGAATCAGACATGCGTGTGTTGATTTCGCTCAGCTAACCAGTAGGTAATTGAAATAGTCAACATGGAAAATAGTAACAAGCTGAATGACATAATAGAGGCTGAATGATCATCAAAAGCCTGTACTCGATCATAAATCGATATAGCAATAGTTTGAGTTTCGGCAGGAATATTACCGCCCACCATTAGAACAATACCGAATTCACCCAGAGTATGTGCAAAACAAATCACCATTGCCGAGACAATACCAGGCCAGGCGAGCGGTAATTCAATTTTCCATAGCACTTGCCTTGGGGGCATACCACAGCAGGCAGCCGCTTCACGAATTTGTCTAGGTATCGCGGCAAAAGCGCGTTGCATCGGTTGAATGGCGAAAGGTAGATTAAAAATAATCGAAGCTAGCACCAGTCCCTGAAAATTAAATACCAGCGTAGTACCGAAAGTGTTTGCCAGCCAGAGTCCGAATCCATCATTGGGGCTGAAGGCCACCAATAGATAATAGCCAAGTACAGTAGGTGGTAATACCAGGGGCAAGGCCAACACAGTTTGTAATAAGGATTTACCGAAAAATTGCCGGTACGCCAGCCAGCGACCGAATAAAATACCGATTGGCAATAGAAACACTAGCGTCACCAGGCTCAGTTTTACTGATAAGGTTAAAGCTTGCCAATCCATAGATTATCTTTAGGGAGTTGTGTAACCATAGCGGGATAAAATAGTCCGTGCTTTATCCTGCTGTAGATACAGAAAAAATAATTTAATGGTATCGCCAGCATTATTTAACAGCACCATCTTTTGTAGTAGCGGTTGGTGCAGATTCGCCGGCAGCAATAAGCAGCGAGTACGATTTTGCAATGCGGGCGCCAATGCCAGAGAATACGCTATCAGACCAACTTGAGCAGCACCGGAACTTGCAAATTGTGCCGCTTGTGCCGCATTTTCACCCAATACTAGATGTGGCTGTGCCAATGCCCATAAATCCAATTGTTGCAATACTTCTCTTGCGGCAATACCATAAGGTGCATGTTCAGGGCTGGCAATCGCAAAACGTTGTAGTTTCCCGTTTTGCAGGGCTAGCTTAATTCCATTTAATTGCTCATCAAGCAATAATGAAGAGTTTTTGCTAGTTAACAAAGCTACTCGACCTAAAGCATAAACGATGCTTGGTCCCAGAGTTTTTTGCTGTTGCTCAAGTTGCTCAACATATCTAGAATTGGCTGATAAAAACAATTCAAAAGGGCCTCCCTGCTGAATTTGTCGTGTTAAATTACCTGATGAACTAAAGCTAATACGTACACTTTTTCCAGTATCTTGATGGAAAGCCTCGGCGATGTCCTGTAGAGCAAATTTAACACTTGCTGCCGCTGCAATAACGGGCACATCCGTTGCCATCAACATTGGGCTGCATAGCAACATCAATAAAATCAGGACTATCCGTGACCGGTTTTTATGCAGGGAATTATTGATTTTTATAGTCCTGGTAAGAGTTGCTACGGCAAATAACATCCAAGATTATAGCCTCGTTGCTGTTACATTACTATATGAATTCTGGAAGCGGTCATGGTGAGGACTGATAACATTCTCTTTTTTTACCTGCCTGCAATTTACTCAGGACTCCACTTATTTTTAATGTAACCCTGAATTATAGATGAGGCATTTGCTTTCATCGGCTAATTTAAAACTCTCAGGCTTGTCCATTTATCGTTCTTGAGAAAATTCGCCTACCTGTTTATGTCGCTAGCTTCGTTGCCCTGAACTTCAGCAAAGCTCGCGTGAAAAATTACTTTAGTTTCGCCCCAGGGATTCAATAATTTTATTCTGGAATATTGCATTTTCTAGTTCGTTCTCTATAAAATGCATGTCTTCAAGACACAGCTTTTTATAGTCGTTTGCAGTCTTTGTGAATCGTTTGCTAGCTGTTTACTTTGCACTTGTGTCTTGGCTCAATTCAACACGATATATTATTATCTGTTATTTTCTGAGCGTATGCATTTGATTATACGAATTCAGGTAATTAACTTCTTTGAGAAATTATTTCTAAAAACTATCCCATTTATAAGGAATATTGATTGACTACTGCGAAAAGCCGTATATAATTTACCAAGCTTGAAAGTACGTCTTATATTTATGCACACCATTTCGATGTTTTATCTTTAGTGTTATATCTTTAGTAGCTCGTCCTGTTTTTATAAGTAATAGCATCACTTCCAGCAAAACGGCCTTATTACGAGGCTTCAATTACTCTTGAAATAAATAGGATATTATTATGTCTACTACAACTGGTACAGTAAAATGGTTCAACGAATCTAAAGGTTTTGGCTTTATTGAGCAAGAATCTGGTCCTGATGTTTTCGCTCATTTCAGCGCAATCTCAGGCTCTGGCTTCAAAACTTTAGCTGAAGGACAAAAAGTACAATTTACTGTGACTCAGGGCGACAAAGGCCCTCAAGCAGAAGATATCGTAGCGCTATAAGTTACGAACTCGCAGTTTATTGGCTTACATTAATGCAATGTAGGCTTAGCCTGCCCTTTTAGGACAGGCTTTAAAAGGGCGAAACCTCTTTAGAGGTTTCGCCCTTTTTTTATGTGTTTTAGACTATTTTATGATAGCGACATCAGTGAATTGATTCTGGTGTATTTTGCTTGTTTGCAATATACTCAGTCATTCAGTTAGATATTACATAATTATAATAATTAAATATTTAGAGGAGGTGATGCATGGCAGAGTTTTTTTTTATTTTAACGGTAATCTTTATAGCTTATATTGTTTTTGAAGGCGAAAATAACAGTGGGCAAGACATCAGCAAAAAAGTGCATGATGCGAATCTATTTAATCCTCCAGGCAAAAAAACAGTAAGTGCTGAAACAACAGTTACTGCGGCTAATCACGGATCACCAGAAAAAACCAAGCCTGTGCAGCCTGTTAAATTTAAGCCTAAAGTTAATAAATTAGCGGCACCTAAAATAGAATTACGTACTGTTGTGATGAAAAATCCGGCAACAGGAGAAGAAGTAAAGGTTTCCAGTAATTATAGAATGGTCAAACGATGGGTAAAAGAAGCCTTGGTCGAAGAGGGTTTGCTAGAAAAAATCTATAAAAATAATGAGCTTGACGACTCTGCTAAAGCGATTGTAGCTGATGCGCTTTCGATTATTAAGGCAATGGATAAATATAAAGCCTAGAGTTTACCTGCCATCCATGTCGGGTCATATGATCATCTTACGATTGATATGTTACCCGACTACTTTGATTTTTCCTTATTAAATAGAAAATAACTCACGCATCTTTGCACCAGGGTGTTCTGCACGCATAAATGCTTCACCGACCAGGAATGTGTAGATACCATTATCCATCATTAAGCGCACATCTTCTGGAGTATGAATGCCACTTTCGGTTATCACCAAACGATCATCCGGCACCATTCCCTGTAAATCCAGAGTGGTTTGTAATGACGTTTCAAAGGTGCGTAAATTGCGGTTATTAATGCCCATTAATGGGGTGTTCAGTTTTAACGCGCGTTCCATTTCTGTCTGATCATGAACTTCAACCAATATATCCATACCTAATTGCGTCGTAGTATCGGCTAATTCATGCATTTGTGCATCTGATAAAGCGGCAACAATTAATAAAATACAATCTGCGCCTAGTGCCCGTGATTCATGTATCTGATAAGGGTCAATCATGAAATCTTTACGTAATACCGGTAAAGGACAGGCCTGTCTAGCCATTTGCAAATTAACCTCACCGCCGTGAAAATATTCTTTGTCAGTTAAAACTGAAAGACAGGTAGCTCCATTCATTGCATAATCCTGAGCAATTTCAATAGGTTTGAAATTTTCTCTAATGATTCCTTTGCTTGGTGATGCCTTCTTTACTTCAGCAATTATGGCTGGCTTTTTACTGCTGGCTTTATCCAGTAGTGCCCGGGCGAAACCGCGCGGTGTTTCTGTATCGTTGATGATGTCAGCTAAATTAGCAATTGACATGCGTAATTTACGTTTGGCAACTTCTTCTGCTTTTGTTGCAAGTATCTTTTTTAAAATATCAGGGGTATCGGTCATAAAAGTATGTTTTAAATTAAAAATTAAACCGGTTTAAAATTTACTAGTGCATAGAGCTTTTCTTTAGCTGCACCTGAGGCGATCACTTCCAGTGCTTTGCTTATTCCTGCAGATAACGAGTCTTCCAGGTTTGCAGCATAAATTGCTGCACCGGCATTTAAGGCAACTATATCTCGTGCAGGTCCGGATTGATTATCCAGCACTGATTGCAGCATGGTTAAGCTATCCTGTACATCATTGACAGCCAGAGTTGCCAAATCAGCGCGCTGTAGATCAAACTGTTCAGGACAAATGCAATAGCTGGTAATTGTATCGTCTTTTAATTCAGCAATCGAAGTACTGCTTGCAATACTGATTTCATCTAAACCATCATCGGCATTGACCACCAGGACATGCTCGCTACCTAAGGCCTTTAGAGCATGAGCTATTGGCTCTACCCATTGTCTATCAAAAACACCAATCAGCTGATTTGGAGCGCCTGCAGGATTTGCTAAAGGGCCAAGTAAGTTAAATAGAGTACGTACGCCCATTTCTTTGCGCGGACCTGCCACATGGTGCATTGCTCCATGATGTTTTTGCGCAAATAAGAAGCCCACACCTATGCTATTCACACACTGTGCAACTTGGTCGGCAGATAACTCCAGATTAACCCCGGCAGCCTCCAGCACATCGGCACTACCCGAGCGACTGGAAACAGAACGATTACCGTGCTTAGCAACAGTTCCACCTGCTGCGGCAACGACGAAGGCACAAGTTGTAGAGATATTAAAGGTATTCGCTCCATCACCACCGGTCCCGCAGGTATCGATAATATGCTTACCACGTATATTTACCTTGCTAGCGAGTTCACGCATCACTTCAGCGGCCGCAATAATCTCTTCAACAGTCTCGCCTTTGCAACGCAAGGCAATTAAAAATCCTGCTATTTGTGCCGGAGTTGCCTTGCCACCCATAATGCTGCGCATTACATCACGCATTTCCAGGCGAGTAAGGTCTTGTCTATCCAGAACTGTTTGTAAGGCTGTTTGTATATTCATTTTATTTACTAGGGTGCGTTTTACGCATCATTAATCCGCAAATGACAACATATATGGAATGCATCCAATATTTATTTTTCTAGAAAATTACGCAACATATCATGACCGTACTCAGTCAAAATAGACTCGGGATGAAATTGAACACCTTCAATATCCAGTTCTTTATGACGTATTCCCATAATTTCATCGATATTGCCTTGTTCATCTTGCGTCCATGCAGTTATTTCCAGACAGTCAGGTAATGTTTGTTGATCGATCACCAATGAATGATAGCGGGTTGCTGTAAACGGGTTATTCAAGCCTTTAAACACTCCGCAATTATTGTGGTAAACAGGTGACACTTTACCGTGCATAATGCTTTTAGCATGAACAATATTGCCCCCAAAAGCATAGCCAATACTTTGATGTCCTAAACAGACCCCCAGAATAGGCAGCTTTCCAGCAAAGCTGAGAATAGTTTCAACAGAAATCCCTGCCTCTTTAGGTGTACAAGGTCCCGGGGAAATAACGATTTTATCGGGAGTTAAAGCACGAATATCAGCAATACTTACTTCATCATTACGCACCACCGTTACATCAGCACCTAATTCGCCAAAATATTGCACCAGATTATAGGTAAAAGAGTCGTAATTATCGACCATTACAACTTTACATGCACTCATGAGCCGCCTCCGTTTAATCCAGCTTCAGCCATCGTTACTGCACGGAAAATTGCTCGCCCTTTGTTCATTGTTTCATCCCATTCATTCTGGGGTATTGAATCATAAACGATTCCTGCTCCCGCTTGTATATGTAAGGTTTTATCTTTTATGACCGCGGTTCTAATTGCTATTGCAGTGTCCATATTTCCCGACCAGGAAATATAGCCTACTGCACCCGAATAAACACCCCGTTTTACAGGCTCCAGTTCATTTATTATTTCCATTGCTCGAATTTTAGGTGCTCCGCTTACAGTTCCTGCTGGAAAGGTTGCGGCCAGAACGTCAAAAGCATCTTTGTCGGTTTGTAATTCTCCAGTAACATTAGAGACGATGTGCATAACATGCGAATAACGTTCAATCAGCATGGTATCGGTCAACTCCACCGTGCCAATTTTAGCAACGCGTCCGGCATCGTTACGCCCCAAATCGATTAGCATAAGATGTTCAGCTAATTCTTTCGGATCGGCCAATAAGTCTTTTTCCAGGGCAATGTCTTCAGCCGCTGATTTACCGCGTGGACGCGTACCGGCAATAGGTCGAACTGTAACCATCTCGTCTTCTAAACGTACCAGGATCTCAGGGGAAGAACCGACTATATGAAAATCCTCTAAATTGAGATAATACATATACGGCGATGGGTTTAGGCAGCGTAAAGCACGATACAAATCTATCGGTGCAGCAGAAAAAGGAATAGATAGGCGTTGCGATAACACTACTTGCATAATATCCCCTGCAGTAATGTAGTCTTTCGCTTTTAATACCGCCTCTTTAAAGCCTTGTTCAGTAAAGCCCGAAACAAAGTCAGCTTCATTTACCTGCTTAGGGGAATGTTCGGTGTTGGTTGGTGCTTTTAACTCACGTAATTTTAAGATCAGTTCTTCAAGACGTGCTTGTGCGTTTTCATAAGCATTAGCTAGCTCTGGGTTCGCATGCGTTAATAGCATCATTTTGCCAGATAGATTATCAAAGACTAATATTTCTTCAGAGACCATTAATAAAATATCCGGACTGCCTATTGGATCATCTTTAGCAGCTGATTTTAGCCGTGGTTCTATATAACCTATCGTTTCATAACCGAAATAACCCACTAGCCCACCGTTAAAGCGGGGGAGTTCATCAATATCAGGGACTTTAAATCGCTGTTTGAATTCTTCAATCCAGAGCAGAGGGTTGGTATGTTCAAAACTTTCCACCACGGTTCCTGATTCTTCAATCCGAATCTCATTGCCGAAGATTTTTATCAGCGACTGGCAAGGCAGGCCGATGATGGAATAACGTCCCCACTGCTCGCCACCATGCACCGATTCAAATAGATATGAATAAGCGCCATCCGCTAATTTAAGATACGCACTCAGTGGGGTATCTAAATCTGCCAGCACTTCACGTGCGATAGGAATGCGATTGTAGCCTTGATCGGCATATTGCTTGAATTGTTCTGGTGTCATGGGGTGTATTTTATGATAGTGACACGGTGACTTTACGCATAAAGCCTTACCTGGATAAAATTCGCGTTGCTTTGATAAAACATAGCATTTTAAACGAATGTCGATGTATTTAATAATGTTATTAAATATTTTGTAGCGACTGTCTTTAGTCGTGATGTTCGCAGATATAAATTGAGCTTAGAGACAGTTTATTCAATTGCTTTTTACCATTGTCTACTTACTCTGACAATTGCCAAGTGACACCGAATTTCTTCCTCTTTCCCTATCGGGACATGGATAGCTATGCTACAAAATACTCATACTCACTTATTGCCCAATATTTACTAAAAATACTTGCCGAACCTTGCCACCCTTTTGCTTTCAACTGTTTGCCAATAAAGTTGTTGAATATGCTATGGCCAACTAATAGAACAGTGTTATTAGCTAATGCTTTATCATGCAATATATCTGCTGCAGCAGCGGCTCTCCGCTTCGCTGCAGCTTTAGATTCACAATTGGCAGAATAACCCATAAACCATAGAATTCTTAACATTATCGACCAGCTTGCAGGAGATAGTCTGGGTATTGAAGTTGTGCAGTAAGGTAATTCTACTTCACGAAATATTTCGTCTATACAGGCTATATCTATTACTCCAAGTAATTCTGCAGAGTGGATAGATCGCCGCAAATCACTACAGATCAGGATATTGCATTTACTCGCTATTGCTAGTATCTGTTTTGGTGGTTGCTGGCTGGTATTCAGGCTCGCCAGATTATAGGCGTCCATCCAGCGATGAAATTCATGGGCACTCAATTTACCCGATTTTGGAGCATCAGGCTTGCCATGTCGCATAAAGATAATTTTCAAGGTTAATACGCTAGCGATAGTAACTCACTTAAATGCGCAATACTATCAATTTGATAATCGGCTCCTAACTGATCGCAACTGTATTTTCCGATATAGCCGTAAGGCACTATTGCCGTTTTAAAGCCAGCGCTCTTGCCTGCCTTTATATCATTAATCGAGTCGCCTACCATTAATACCTGTTCCGCTTCATTAGCAAAAAACTTTGCAGCTTCCAGCAAAGGCAGAGGATCAGGCTTCATTTTACTGAAGGTATCCCCCGAGGCAATAAATGGAAAATAATCCTTAATGCCAATTTCGGTTAATAAAGGTAAGGTAAATCGTGTTGGCTTATTGGTTACACAGGCTAAATTAATTTTTGCGGCCTGCAGTTGATCTAAACCCTCTTTTACTCCTGGATATAACTGACTATGTACG
This sequence comes from uncultured Methylomonas sp., assembly GCA_964459125.1. Taxonomy (GTDB): domain Bacteria; phylum Pseudomonadota; class Gammaproteobacteria; order Methylococcales; family Methylomonadaceae; genus Methyloprofundus. The sequence goes on from CAYWLM010000024.1 coordinate 18,218, forward strand.
CAAATATTCTGCCTGTAGAAAGCACTAAACACGCTCTTGGCCAGCTGCAGATTGTCGGGGTCTGTTAAAGGGGTCAATTCACCAGTGAGTGCGCGCTTAATTAACATCGTCACACCATTGCCCATCCAGTGTCTTATTTGTTGCTTTGAGTAGGTTTGCTGGTTTAATTCGGAGAGCATCAGATTGATAGCGTTTGAAATATCAGGCGATGAATCTACTAGCGTACCATCCAGGTCGAAAACAATAAGTTTGGGTTTAAATGCAGTCAATGTAATGGCCTGTCAGAAATGCAGAGCGGACTGAAGTCCGTTCTACTAGGAATTTTCAGTGTATTAATTCACGCCGCCAGCGGCAAGATGCCTTGGCTCCAGAATTTTCTCTAATTCGATGCGTGGAATATCAGTCATTTCTTCGGCAACATCAATAATAGCTCGTCCTTGCTTATAGGCGGATTTTGCAATTTCAGCCGCTTTTGCATAGCCAATAATCGGGTTTAAGGCAGTGACCAGTATCGGATTCCTTGCCAGTGCATCTTGTAAATTATCTTCACGCACAGTGAAATCAGCAATCGCCTTATCCGCGAGTGCAATGCTTACCTGACTGATAATTTCTATGCTTTGTAAAATATTATAGGCAATCACCGGCAACATTACATTTAACTGAAAGGTCCCAGACTGACCTGCGATGGTAATCGTCGCATCATTACCAATCACTTGTGCAGCAACCATTGCAGTCGCTTCCGGAATCACCGGATTTACCTTGCCGGGCATAATACTACTACCCGGTTGCAAGGCTGTTAACTCAATTTCTCCTAAACCGGCTAAAGGCCCACTATTCATCCAGCGCAAATCATTGGCAATTTTCGTTAAACTGACAGCAATAGTCTTTAATTGTCCCGATAATTCAACAATGGCATCCTGACAGCTTAAACTTTCAAAAAATGAGTCATTCGGACTGAATGTAATACCGCTAACTTTACTCATAGTGTTAGCAAACAATGCCGCAAATTCTGGATGGGCATTAATTCCTGTACCTACCGCAGTACCACCTTGGGCCAGTTTGTGAATTCTAGGCAAAGCACAGTTTACCCGGGCTATGCCATTACGAATTTGCAAAGCCCATGCGCCTAATTCCTGCTCCAGCGTCATAGGCATGGCATCCATCAAATGAGTGCGCCCGGTTTTAGTATACTCACGGCAAGCTAGCGCTTTATTTTCCAAAGTTGCAGCTAAATGCTCCAGGGCAGGCAATAATTGACGCTGACACTCAATCGCTGTGCTGATGTGTATCGCGGTAGGAATAACATCATTACTGCTTTGCCCCATATTCACATGGTCATTCGCTCCCACAACTTCAGTACTGATTGCTGATGCAAGATGTGCCAATACTTCATTAACATTCATATTGGTACTGGTACCAGAACCTGTCTGAAAAATATCAATAGGAAATTGATCGGCGTGTTCACCTTGAATAATCTGCTCAGCCGCTTTAATAATAGCCTCGCCTCGCACAATATCTAAAACGCCAAGCTGCATGTTAACTTTAGCGGCAGTCTGTTTAATCAAAGCTACGGTTTTAATAAAAGCGGGCGGCATCGTTAAACCGCTAATAGGAAAGTTGTTAATAGCGCGTTGAGTTTGTGCGCCATACAAGGCATTACCGGGAACCTGTAATTCGCCCATGCTATCTTTTTCTATTCTGTAGTCAGTATTCATTTTTCAAGCTTACTCTTCAAAGGTATTGTAGAGGGGACTTTAGTCCGTTATTCTCAGGAATAGCGTGCAGAACTAGCGGATTAAAGTCCGTTCTACAGCTGTCACTAGTTAGTTTATACAAAAGCCAGGATATCTGCAGTGGAAAAAGGCCAGCACAGTTCTCGTTGTTCCTGGGTATTCAATAGCACCGGGATTTTAATCGCATAGCGCTCCAGCCATTGTTCCTGTTCAGCGATATCAATTTTTTGATAGGCAATATTGAGTTGCAGTAATAAGCTTTCCGCCTGTTCGCATAAATGACAGGCCGAAGTACTTAACAGTAATAAATTATTCACTCTTTTAGTTTTTCCAAATAACCCATCAAAAATGCGGATAGCACAAAAGTAATATGAATAAGCACGTACCAGACAAGTTTGTCATTTGCAATTTGTTGCACATTCATAAAAACTTTTAATAAATGTATCGATGAAATGGCCACTATAGATGAGGCGACTTTCATTTTAAGCGAGCCATAGTCATGTGTGCCCAGCCAGGATAGCTTTTCTGTTCCTTCAGCAATATCCAGACGGGAGACAAAATTATCATAGCCGCTAAACATGACGATAATAGTCAGGCTGCCGACTAAGGATAAATCTACAAAGGTCAATAGCTTCAAAATTAACTGATTGTCTTCTATCGTTAAAATGGCAGGAATAAAGTGATATAGTTCTTGAAAAAACTTAACCGTCAAAGCCATTAAAGCAATGCTCATCCCCAAATAAATCGGTGCCAACAGCCAGCGGCTTGCATAAATTAAATGTTCAATTATTTTTTCTATCATTATCTAAAATAGAACCCGTAAGCAGTTTGAATGTAATATCTAGACTAGGGGATACACAATTATTGTAGTTTGCTACTGCTTCATTCTCCTTCAAGCATTGCCGTTACATCATTTTCCGGGGTATCAATTCCTTTAACCGCCAGTTCATCTGTTAATTTCTGCAAAATTCCCGGGCTAAAAAAAGGCGGTAATGTAGGTCCTATACGCAGATTTTTAATACCAAGAGCAAATAATGCCAGCATCATTAAAATGGTTTGTTGCTCATACCAGGCGATATTAAAAGAAACAGGCAGTTGATTAATATGCTCTAGCTGCAGAGTATTTTGCAAATGCGTTAAAAATGCGATCACTGCATAAAAATCTTGAGTTTGTCCTGCATCCAAAAGACGTGGTACACCGTTTATTTCACCTAAATCTAACTGATGAAACCGGTATTTAGTATCACCAGCTGTTAAAATAAGCGTATCTGCAGGCAAGGCCTTAACTAAATCGGTGTAATAGCGACGTTCTTTGTGCCGCCCATCACAGCCAATTAAAACGATAATACGTTTAATATCACCCACCTGAATAGACTGGGTAATGGCATCTGTTAAAGCAATTAGTGCATGCCGTCCATAACCTACGATGACACTGCCCGAAGTTAAAGGCAAAGGCGGTTCACATTGCAGTGCCTGCTCAATAATTTTAGAAAAATCTTTGGTTTCTTTGCTTCTGCGTTTTTCAATATGCGCAATATCGGGCCAGCCGACCATGCCCGAAGTATAAGCCCTTTCAGTGTAGCCTTTTTTAGGTTGTTGCAGGCTGTTGCTGGTCACCAGAACAGGGCCTTGAAACTTGCCAAACTCGGTTTTTTGATCCTGCCACGCACCACCATAGTTGGCGACCAGATTAAAATATTTCTTAAAAGCTGGATAGCCATGGGCGGCAATCATTTCGCCATGGGTATAAATATCGACACCAGAGCCAGCGCTTTGCTCTAATAAATCCAGTAAATCATGAAAATCATGCCCGGAAACTAAAATGCCAGGTTTATCCCAGGAGTCTAAATACACTGTTGTTGCTGAGGGCTGGCCAAATTTTTCAATATTGATGCGTTCTAGCAAAGCCATAACCAGTATCGCCTGCTCACCACATCTATAATTCATGGCGAGTAATTCATTGAGACTGCGTTGTTTTTGTAAGGTATAAGCGACAGCTTGATGCATAAAGACATAGTGTTCAGGCTCAAACTCATTTAACACCTGAATATGCTCTAATAAAGCCCCTAAACCTTTTGCGGCATATATCAGCATTTCCCGTGCGTCATGTAAATCGGCATCAACACCGGATAGTTTGCCATCGGCCTGCACGCCAACTGTTTCTCCTTTTTTTACAAAGGCTGCCTGGTCAATTGTCTCATAAAGCCATTGGGCTTCCTCCGGTTCCACAGTAATAACTACAGCGTCACTTTTGGACAATATTCTTTTTAAATGCTCGCGCCTTTGTACCGTTTCAACAATTAATTGTACAAATACTGCCGGATCAAAATTAACATTGGTTACCATTGAGTACAGTGCACGAGCAACAAACTTATCAATATTTGGGTCAGTTATTCCTGACTCTGCAGCCTTTACGGCGTAAAAAGCTAAACCCTTTAACGTATAGGTTAATAAGTCATGTAAACTAGAAACATCCGCTTTTTTTCCACAAATGCCTGCCGTATCACAGGCAATATTTTTTTTAGCTTCCTGGCAATGGTGACAAAACATGTTTTTCTCTAGTGTTAGTTCTAAGTATTAAGGCCTTGATACGGCTTGTATAAAATTTTGTATTCTATCAGGAAAGCATGAAAAGTGCTCAGGCTAAAGCCCTAAGGATAGTTTTAAGTTTTTTATCTCACTTATTTTTTAAATAATGCTTAACTGCTATGTAAAGGAGACAGATTGAAATTTTGCCTGTGCTGTTAATACCTGTAATTCTTTAATTTCAATGAGTTCGATATTTATTTGCTGTCCACAATCGAGCAGTAAATATTCTCGTTTTTCAGAAGTACTCAAGATGTTAATCGCTTTACCTTCAACTGTTTGTTCATCTTTTAACCGCAGTTTGATCTGGTATCCATATAAACAGGCAATTTCAATATAATCGTGCAAAGTACAGGAAATAATTGCGGGTTGATGCATTGGTATTTGATCATTTACAAGTAAGCTAATGATTGGGCACTCTATAACCTTCGCAATCCACGCTGATTCTGTGCATTTGTGCATCTAATTGTAGGGCTGTCAGTTGCCCACCCCACAGGCAGCCGGTATCAATTGCGTGACAATTATTCGAGTGGTGATAACCTAAAGCAGACCAGTGACCAAATATAATTTTTAAATGTGCATTTTTTCGGTTCGGTAAATCGAACCAGGGGATTAAATTTTTTGGCTGGCTGCCTGGCTTACCATTAAATTTAAAATCCAGACGCCCTTTTTCATCACAAAAACGCATACGGCTAAAACAATTCACCGCGAAGCGTAATTGCTCATAACCTTTTAATTTTTCGCTCCATTTATCCGGTCCATTACCATACATTTGCTTAAAAAACTTTACATAGCTATCACCGCGTAATTCCTGCTCAACTTTCGCAGCCATTTTTTTTGCCATGGAAAAGTCCCATTGCGGTGGCAATCCGGCATGTAGCATACAAAAATCATCGTTATAGTGAAATAAGGGTCTGTGCCTTAACCAATGCAATAATTCGTCTTTATCCTTTGCATGCAATATCGAATTTAGCGTGTCTTTTGTGCGGATTGGCGAGTGTTTATAGGCTACCGCAAGTAAATGTAGGTCATGGTTGCCCAGTACGCAAATAGCCGCATCACCAAGCGACTTGACAAAGCGCAGGGTTTCTAATGATTTAGGCCCGCGATTAACCAAGTCACCAACAAACCAGAGTTGATCGGTATTCTTGTTAAAATCAATCTTTTCCAATAAGCGCTGCAAATCATCGTAACAACCTTGAATATCACCAATCGCATAGATAGCCATAGCTAGTGCAATGTTCTGGGTATCGATAAAGTAAACTGGGGGATAGCTGCATCAAAATTTTCACCTGAATCGGAGAGCATTGTATATTCCCCTTGCATCACGCCAACGGCTGTTTCGATAAGCGCCCCACTAGTATAAGTAAATGCTTCGCCTGGCTTTAAATAGGGTGTCTTGCCAATAACCCCCGCGCCACGTACCTCTTCAACCTTGCCATTGGCATCAGTGATTAACCAGTGTCGGCTAATTAATTTCGCTGCCGTTGTACCGGCGTTGGTGATCTTAATAGTATACGCAAAGGCATATTTGTGTGCACTAGGCATAGATTGATCCTCTATATACCTAGGGTAAACTTCTATTAATATTTTATTTTTTGCACTCATATGAAGATATTGCTTTTAAAATAACTGAACTAAATAGTTTACATAATATTTTAGCACTTATGATAGCTAACTCAGATACAATTAATTGCAAAAATTAATTTAGTCATTACACCGTGGTATTGACAGTAATACTATCTATCCTTGCTAATAAAATCTATGAATCAAAAAGACATTATCGAAGAAATGAAAGTACTCCCGGTTATTGAGCCAGAGTTTGAAATTCAGCGCCGCATTGATTTTATAAAACGTCAACTTAAAGAATCAAACTTAAAGAAACTATTGTTAGGCATTAGCGGCGGTATCGATTCAACTACTTGTGGTCGTCTAGCCCAATTAGCTACTGAGCAGCTTAATCAAGAAGAAAATAGCAACGAGTATCAATTTATTGCGCTGCGCCTGCCTTATAATATTCAGGCTGATGAAAGTGACGCACAGCTTGCGATTAGTTTTATTCAGCCCGGGCAAAGTATTTCTGTTAATGTGCAATCCGGAGTTGATGCTATTCATGCAGAAACATGTCGTGTACTTGAAAATCAGAGTGGGCAGTTAGCATCTGCGGTAAAACTAGATTTTAGTAAAGGTAATGTAAAAGCCCGGACAAGAATGATTGCACAGTATGAAATGGCAGGATTGTTGGGAGCATTGGTTATTGGAACCGACCATTCGGCAGAAAATATAACCGGATTTTTTACTAAATGGGGCGATGGAGCCTGTGATCTTGCGCCGCTTTTTGGTTTGAATAAACGGCAGGTCAGGCAGATAGCAACAAACCTGGGCGCGCCCGATGTATTGATAACAAAAGCGCCTACTGCTGACCTGGAAGATCTGGAACCGGGTAAAACTGATGAATATGCTCTGGGATTGAGTTATGAGCAGATCGATGATTTTCTAGAAGGTAAACTGGTTGCTGAAAACGTGAGTCAATTAATTATTGAAATTTTTCAAAAAACGCAACATAAACGCCAGCCTATTCCCACTTTACATGGTTAAGCCGGGCACTATACTAGATGCTAGACACAAGAGATGGGCACATATTGCCCTTTGCCCATCTAGCATCAGTTAATGGCAAGGAAAGGCAACGCTATGGCGGGTATCATGTGCAGCATTATGCGCAATATCCATCGGTGCAAAGCCTACACCAAATAAAAGAATAAGTCCTAATAACGCGGCAGCAATGAGTTGCAGGTTTTTAGTTGTAGCGACAGGAACGCTTTGTTCCAGTGTAGCAGTGTTATTGGTCTTCATATTAAGCCTTGTTTAATTTGGTGGGTTGCAAGGGCGACATAGTATCAATAAATTTGTGGCATAAAAAACCAGTACTGATGCCGATTATAAACCATAATAATGCGTTTGCGATACTGGTTTGCAGGATAAACTGATGCCATAGTTTTGTCAGATTAAAAACTGCATCAGGATCTGAATGACTAAAACCATATATTGCAGATACTGGTGCACCGATTAAATGTGGCAATAGTATAAGTATAAGCCCTGCCCCTTTATAGTAACGCAGACTAAAAGCTAATATTGCTAGTCCTAGTGCGGTCAAGGATACAGTTAGCAACCACCAGTGCTGGCGTTGACTTAAATCGGCAACCTCCATGCCAGGGATTTCTGGTGGCAAGCCCAGGCTGGGTGCGATAAAAACGGATATATACGCGGCCATTCCCCATCCCAGTCCTTTCAGGCCTGAACTGGAGCCACGAAAAACCATAGCACTAGCAAGCAGTAAACTATAAGCCAGGCTCATCAGGAAATTCGCTAATAAAGTATACAAGCTACGTTCAATACCATTGCCGGGACTCCAGGATTGCGTTGGCTCTATTGTACTTGAGCCTATTGGTTCCCCGAGCTCATAAAGCTCAGCGGCAAATATAATGGGATTGACCAGATACCACTGATAAAGACTAAAGCCGAAGCTGGCGGCGAGTGCGCTCAGGCAGGAAATTAAGAAAATTTGACGAAAATACATAGTAATGATGAATAATGAGAATTACGCTTATTTATCAAAGGCAAACATACTCCAGATAAAAGGAACGACAACAACATCACTTGGATCAGCTTCGGGATAGACAGGGCCATCAGGATAGTTGTAGTTATAAAGTTCAGTGCTTTTTTCAACCAGACCCTGTAAGCCTAAAATTTTATACGCCTTTATTTGAATTTCTAATGCGTAAGGAACTGACGGCGTACCTTCATAATGCTCTAAAATATAGTTGGTACGATTTGCTGCAGCTACATAGGCCTCCCTGTCCATATAGAAACGGGCAATATGCAACTCGTGTCTTGCCATAGCATTTTTTAGATAAATCATGCGCTGTTTTACATCAGCTACATATTTGCTATCAGGGAAGCGGCGCAATAGTTCTTCAAAATTCAAATAAGACGTCTGGGTAAACAATGTATCGCGCTGGGTTGCATCAGAGGGAACGTAACGTTCGAAAAAACCGAGTTCACGATTAAAATTCACCAGCGCTTTTAAATAATAGGCATAATCAATATCTGGATTACGCGGGTGGGTTTTAATAAAACGATCAGCTGACGCTAAAGCCGCTTCGGCATCACCATTTTTATAATAGGCGAAAGTCAGGTCTAGTTGTGTTTGCGCAGAATGCTCGCCAAATGGATAACGAGAATCGAGTTGCTCTAATAGAGCTATCGCTTTTTTATAGTTTTCATCCTCTAGTTCCTGCTTACTTGCAGTAATAAATTGCTCTACTGTCCAGCCCACATATTCATCTTCTTTGGTTTCTTTGGAGAAGATACTGCAAGCCTGAATAATCAGAGATAAACAAAGGATAAATGCTAATTTATGGAAAAATGATGGCATATTTGCAACGACACGTTGTAAGATTGATAGATTATTCTTTCATATTAAGTAATTAAGCTTCATTGTAAAAGAATTTATACATAAATACATCTGTTGTAAATAAATACAGCTTTTGTAGATAAATTTAGTTAGGAAAAAATGATTATATGGCGATATTAACAGCCGAAGTACCTATAGAATTAGCAGGCAAGCGTTTAGACCAGATTTTGGTGGAAATTTTCCCTGATTATTCGCGCAATAAATTACAAACCTGGGTTAAAGCCGGGCGGGTAACGGTCGATGCCGAACAGCTAAAAGCAAAGGATCGCCTGGTCGGTGGTGAAGAGCTTATATTAGATGCAGAAGCAGAAGAAGTCACAGAATATCTGGCGGAAGACATACCTCTGGATATCGTTTATGAAGATGAGGATATTTTAATTGTTAATAAGCCAGCAGGCCTTGTTGTTCACCCCGGAGCAGGTAACTGGAGCGGTACTTTACAAAATGCCTTGCTATTTCATTTACCTGATGCAGCCACTATCCCGCGTTCTGGAATAGTACACCGTATTGATAAAGATACCAGTGGCTTATTGATGGTAGCTAAAACCCTGGCAGCGCATCACAGCCTGGTTGAGCAGCTACAGGCAAGGGAAATTCATCGTGAATATCTTGCCATTACCATAGGCCGTATGACCGGTGGCGGAACTCTGGATGAGCCTATTGGAAGGCATCCTACCGAGCGTATGAAATTTGCAGTTAGAGATAATGGCAAGCCTGCGATAACACATTACCGGGTTCTGGAGAGGTTTTTACGCAATACCTTAATACAGGTCAAACTAGAAACCGGACGAACCCATCAGATCAGGGTACATATGGCATATTTGCGCCTACCCTTGGTCGGTGACCCTATGTATAGTGGCAGGTTTCAAATGCCCAAGGATTGCGGTCAGGAACTAGAAAAAGTATTGCGTAGCTTTAAACGGCAAGCCTTGCACGCTGAAAAGCTAGGCTTAATACACCCACGCACAGGTGAATATTGTGAATGGCAAGTTCCTATGCCTGCTGATATGCAGGATTTATTAGCCGCATTAAGAACAAATGACACACTGGATCACTCCTGACTGGCCGGTACCTGCAAATATTCACTCAGCAACGACACTAAGAACAGGTGGAGTTAGTCAGGGCGAATTTAGCAGCTTAAACCTCGCGGGCCATGTTAATGATTTGTGCCATCATGTATTAGAAAACCGGCAACGAATCAAAAGCATGCTGGCTTTGCCTGCTGATCCTGTCTGGCTGCAGCAAACACATAGCGTACAAGTTGTCTGTGCCGATCAAATGATGGGCAGTGCAGAAGCTGATGCCAGTTATACTGCTAAAAACAATATTGTTTGTACGGTACTAACGGCCGATTGCCTGCCTTTGTTACTGTGTGACGAACAAGGCACGCAGATTGCTGCGATACATGGCGGCTGGCGCGGACTTTTAAATGGCATTATTGAAAATACGCTACTTAAAATGCCTAATACCGGGGTTTTGGCATGGCTGGGCCCTGCCATTGGCCCTCAATGCTTTGAAGTAGGTGATGATGTGCGGACCGCCTTTATAAATAAATCTGCACAATTTGCCAGTGCTTTCAAAGATCATTCACAAGGCAAATATTTAGCGGATATTTACCAGATTGCACGAATACTCTTAAACTATGCTGGCGTAGCGCAAATTTATGGCGGCCAATACTGTACTGTAAGCGCTACAGATCAATTTTTTTCCTATCGACGCGATGGCCAGACTGGACGTATGGCAACGATGATCTGGATGACATAGCGCGGGCTTATAGCCCGCTGTTTTTTTATTGCGATGATGTTGTTTCTTTAACATGAAGCCATGTCTTTACTCATTTTTTTCTCTTACTTACTAGCGGGCTAAAGCACGCTCCACAGATAATTCCTTATTTCTATTGTCAATGAATTTACTATTTTTAATTATTATTTTTACTGCTCTTGGCGGCGTATTAAGCGTTTTAGTTGCATCTGTGTTTTTATTATTGTCTGACAAGACACGTGCAAAAGTATTGCCGCATGGGGTTAGTTTTGCCACTGGCGCGTTATTGGCCGTTGCCTTTTGGGGATTGATTCCACATGCTTTTGAGGAGGTTGGAGCAGCACAGATACAAAGCTTATCAGGTTCAATTATGCTGGGCTTATTATTATTTTTTATGCTGGAAAAGCTGTTGATCTGGCGACATTGTCATTCCGGGTCTTGTGAAGTTCATGGAGAAACGGATGATCATGGCCATTCTCATGGCTCACATAAGTCTGCAGGGACAATGATTATTATCGGTGACGGTATCCATAACTTTGTTGATGGTGTATTGATAGCTGCTGCATTTTTAACTGACGTACAATTAGGTATTGTTACCAGTCTAGCGGTTGCCGCGCATGAAATACCTCAAGAAGTAGGTGATTTTGCCATTCTGTTACACAGTGGGTATTCTAAGGCAAAAGCATTGTTTTATAATGTTCTGGCAAGTTTAACGACAGTGATTGGTGGGGTTTTAGCCTACTATAGTTTAGATGGATTACAGGAAAGCCTGCCATATTTTCTAGCGATGGCAGCGTCGAGTTTTATTTATATTGCTGTCTCCGATTTAATTCCGACCTTGCATAAAAAAACTGATATCAAATCTTCACTACAACAAATAGCATTAATTCTTGCAGGAGTAGGGTTGATCATTTTATTAAATGGTTTTGCTCACGATATTCAATTATCCTGAATTTAAAACGCAAATCGGGCAACCAACCAAACCAAAGCAACCGAGCGTTGTTAAGCGAAGATCGAAGGACTATTCATTGATAACCAAACGAAGGCGTGAATATGCGTGTAGTTGATTTAGATGGAATTAGTGTGACTGATAGCGGCATTACTGGCTGACACCTTGATCTTGTGACTTTAGTAATTTCTAGCTCTGCCATTTTGATTCATTGTTGCTTCAGGTCACGATAAAAGTTTTCATGAGTTCCTAACGCTAGCAGCGTTAGAATCAGTCCATCTTCACTAAACCGATAAGCCAACAAATATTGTTGTGTTTTATGTTTAAATTTGTAGACTTGGACACTCGCAAGATCACCTGTTTTGACTTGACCAATTTTAGGATTTTCAACAATGGCCCTAATTGCATCATCCAGGGATTGCTTTTCAGCAGGATGAAGCTTTTTAACCCTGCGACTGAAAATACCGCTTTGCTGTATCTTCATCCGAATTGATACTCGGTGACATCCCCAGCCTCTGCTTCTTCTAACCCCGTAAGAATATCTTTAACAAAGCCAAGAGTCAAATTCGGGTTTTCATCGGCAATTTTCCCAATTCTCGCCCAATATTCAATTTGACGTGGTGCGCTTCTGTGTTGTGCCTTCCCATGAGTCGTCGCATCAGTCACCAACCCATCAGATAATTTTATTGCTTTAGCCATGTTAAAAACCTCATTGTTTCAATAGGATTTCTATTTTAGACTTAAAGTATTCTTTTACAACCTTTATTATCACGCTAAAGAGTTTTAGTTGCTATAGCCTTGCTTAAAATTTAAAGCAAACTGGACGCCTCCCATGTCGGATTTGCCTAGATCTAAATCTATCAAATGCAAATCGGCAATTTCTTTAACGATGGCAAGTCCGAGTCCACAGCCTTTACCAGCAGTTCCAGTAATTCGATAAAAGCGTTCAAAGACTTTTTGATATTCTGATTCGTTAATACCGGGACCATCGTCCTCCAGGATTAAACAGGGTGTCGGTTGCTTCACGATTTTAACCAGTATATTGCCCTGCTGATGACCATAACTAATGGCATTGTCGAGTAAATTAGCTAAAAGCTCCGTTAACAATATCGGGTCAGCCTGGATAAAAACATCTTTTTCCAGGCTTTCAAAGCTTAAGGAAATGTCTTTTTCCAGTGCTTTAGGTACCCATTCCATGCAGATATTTTTAGTCAGATCCAACAAGTCCAGACGATGAAAAGAATGACGCCCGTCAACCTGGTCTGAGCGAGCTAGAACCAGCAGCTGACTGATCAAATGAGAGACATTGTCGGCACTATTCTGTATTTGTTTCAGAGCAGGTCTCATGGTTTCAATATTTTTCTCCCTTTGCGCTCTTTCAGCCTGCAATTTCAAACCCGCTAATGGCGTACGTAACTGGTGAGCAGCATTGGATATAAAGCGCTGTTGCGAAGTAATGGAATTTGATAATTTTGCAAATAAATAATTGATAGTATCTGTCAGAGCAACCACTTCATCAAAAACATCATCATCAGGTATCGGGCTTAAGTCACTTGGCGAGCGTTGAGCAATATAGTCGGTAAGTTTATGCAAAGGTTTCAAAACTCGATCAACGCCTTTATATAGTAGTGCACCGATAATCAAGGTTAAAAACAGTTGCGGTGCCAAATCAGTGATAAGCATTTCAATAAACCTTTCATTACGCCTGTCTAATGTTTCAGCGACATTAATGAGAACCGCTTCGGGCAGCCCTGCAGATACATTCAATGAGACCATCCTCAGCTTTTCACCATTCAGCAGGATATTGGAGAATAATCTTGCTTGTCCATTAGCCTGACCGGGTTTATCCATTAACGGTAAATCCCCAACCAGAATATTTCCAGATTCTGTCTGAATATTAAAGTAGGTGGAGCCAACATCATCCCATTTAAAAATTTTTAATGCGCTTCCCGATAATTTTACTGAAACTTTTTGATCAATAACGTTCACCTCCTGCTCCAGGGAACGGGCAGAATTCAGCAGCCAACGATCATAGGTTTCGTTGACATTATGCAGCGTCACTAAATAGGAGAATGCACACTCGATAAGTATGATAAAAACCATGATCGGAATGATCATGCGCAAAACAATAGTGGATTTCAGGCTGGAAAAGTTATTCATCTTTTTTATCTGCAGGTCGGTCCTCAAGTAAATAACCTAATCCCCGGATCGTTCTAATTGAAACATTGTAAGGTGCGATATGCTTTCTAACGCGGTGGATATAAATTTCAATAGCATTATCTGCAAGCGTGTCGCCGGAGGTGGAAAGTTGCTGTGCAATGCGATCTTTACTCACAACTTTTCCATGTTGCAACATCAATAATTCCAGCACAGCCATTTCCCGGGCAGAAATGGAAAGCAGTTCATCATTAACTTTGATTTGCCCACAGCTCGTGTCCAGTTGCAAAGGGCCAACTTCTATAAAATTACTGAACCCGCCATAACAACGCCGGACCAGGGCATTTAACCTGGCTTCCAGTTCTTTCAGATCAAATGGCTTGGTCATATAGTCGTCCGCACCCTGGCTTATACCTTCAATGCGCTCATTCATACTGTCTCTAGCCGTTAAAATCATAATGGGTAAGGATATTTGCAGTTTACGCAATGATTTTAATAGCTGCATCCCATCGATATCGGGCAAACCCAGGTCCAGAATAATCAAATCGAAGCCCTGTGCCTGCAACAGTTGTTTTGCATACATGCCTTTAGAAACAGCCGTTACTGTATAACCGCTATTGTTAAGTGTGTGCCGGAGTCCATCTGCCAGCACTTCATCATCTTCAATTAATAAAATATTCATTTGAAAGGTTATTGAAAGCTTCAGGTTATATGATGAACCTGAGAGATGCACTCAAACAAGCGGAATTTGTTTACTTTCAAACCATGGATTGGCTTATTTTTTTGATATTTCTTTAAGGGGTCAGAGCCTGAGGTATCCCCACGAATTAACCCTAAAAAACAGCTGGATACGCTATTTTTTTGATGTAAAATAAAACTA
>CAYWLM010000025.1:0-31971 GCA_964459125.1 uncultured Methylomonas sp.
TGGCTGTTTATCTAAAAAATTAGACTTTCCCTGTAATTTATACCGGATACGAATATTGGTTATCATTAAACGGCAGTTTTCAAATACTCCGCCAACCTCTTGAGTTTCAAAAAATATAAGTCCTACATGAAGTCATCAAATAGTAGTTTAATATTTTTAAGCTTTGTCATTCCCGTCAAGGATGAAGCGCAGACCCTGGCAGTTTTATATCAAGGTATCAGCGAAACATTAAAACATACCGATAAAGACTTTCGTTTTGAGGTTATTTTTATTGATGATGGCAGCACGGATGATTCCTGGGCAGAAATGTCTCGCTTGGCAGAGCAATACCCTGACGCGATTAAAGCAATAAAACTACGCCGTAATTTTGGTAAAGCTTTTGCCTTATCAACTGGTTTCAGTGAATCAAGAGGCGATATAATTTTTACTATGGATGCTGATTTGCAAGATGACCCAGCAGAAATTCCCAAATTTCTGGATAAAATTACTGAAGGTTATGATGTGGTGTCAGGCTGGAAAAGTAATCGCCAGGATCCTTTATCGAAAACCCTGCCGTCTAAATTTTTTAATAAAATAACTGCTAAATTGACCGGAGTAGCATTGCATGATTTTAATTGCGGATTTAAAGCCTATAAAAAAGAAGTCTTAGAGGGGATTAAGATTTATGGTGAATTACATCGTTATATTCCGGTTCTAGCGCATGAGCTTGGCTTTATCAGCGCTGAAGTCAGTATTAAACACAATAAACGAGAATTTGGCGTCTCCAAATATGGCTGGGAGCGTTATGCGCGAGGCCTGGTTGATTTACTGACCGTATTAGCGACTACTCGTTATCTAAAGAAACCGGGCCATTTGTTTGGTGGGTTAGGAGTGTTATCAGGTATTGTAGGTACAGTTATTCTGAGTTATTTAGGAATACACTGGTTGATTGATGATAGCCCCATTGGTACTCGTCCTCTTTTTGCTGTTGGCATTTTAATGGTTATTCTTTCTATCCAGATGGTTTCTATCGGGGTGTTAGCAGAATTGATTACCCGGCATAATGACTCGGGACCAAGCGATAGTGCGATAGCAGATAAGCGAGGGTGTAACTAATGGCAAAAATACCTCTTATTGAAGAGGGTCTGGTTGTGGGAACTGGCTCGGATAAATACGAAACTAAAAACCCTTTAGCACAATACCTTTTGCGTCAATTTGATAATAGTATTGCCGAACTGGTCAATATGGCCAAGCCCGATACTATTTTAGAAGTTGGTTGTGGGGAAGGGCATGTAACAGATATTTTATTAAAGAATTCTACAGCAAATATTCAGGCACTGGATATTTCTCAAACTATTGTTGATATTGCCAAGCAGTCCATTGATTCAACTCGCGTTGATTTTCAGCAATTTAATATTTATGATCTGGCGGAGAAAGGTGTTGCCGATTTAGTGGTTTGTTGTGAGGTTTTAGAGCATTTGGAAACCCCGGAAACGGGGTTAATGCGGCTTGCTGAGAAAGCGGCACCTTATGCCATTATCAGTGTCCCCCGCGAACCGTTGTGGCGTCTGTTAAACTTTATTCGTGGTGCGCACGTAAGAAACTTAGGGAATAGCCCTGGGCATATACAACACTGGTCACAAAAAGCATTTATACGCTTTGTCGAGACGCAGTTTGAAATTGTCAGCGTCAGAGCACCACTACCGTGGACGGTATTGTTGCTCAAATCCAGACAATTTAATAATGGCTGATACATTGCTAAAGAAAATACTTACCACGCTCGGCTCAGTTGTGGCCATTATTTCCCTGGGTTTTGTTGGGCTGCAATTATCGCAAAACTGGGATAAAGTGGCTGCCTATCAATTCACTTTTGTATCACTAGCTGTTTTATTATTAGGCGCGATTGCCTATGCTGGTGCCTGTTTTTTTCTGTCTTCCGCCTGGTATAAGATACTCAGTTCAATAAGTTCGCATTCATTATCGGTAAAATCTTTACGTTCGATCTATGCGCGTAGTCAGATTGCGAAGTATATTCCAGGTAATGTTATGCACATTGCAAGTCGGCACATGATGCTCAATCGTCTGGGAGTAAGTCATAAGCCACTCGCTGTGGCCAGTTTGGCTGAAATGATAGGTTTAGTATCCGCCTCCGTTACCTTTGCCATCATTGGTAGTGCATTATTCGATGTATGGGGAGAAAATTTTAAGCCGCAACTGATTTATAAAGGTCTGGCAGTCTTTGCCATACTTCTCGTGTTAATACCTTTTATTCGCGTCGCATGTCTGAAGTTTATTCCTGCAAGCTATGCGCTGTTAAAAACACCACGTATACAATGGGCTTTGTTTAGAGCTTACCTGGAGTACTTATTGTTTTTTGCGCTTGCTGGTGCAATTCTGGTGGCTCTGGTTTTTCAATTAGATGGCTATGTCAGTGCAAATAATGTCTTTGCAATTATTGCCAGCTTTGCTATTTCTTGGCTGGCTGGATTTATTACTCCAGGCGCACCTTCTGGTATCGGTATTCGAGAAACCATTCTGGTGGTGTCTTTAGATAAAATTTTACTCGCCGGAAACGGGGCATTAATTGCGATCTTATTCAGACTTGTTACCGTGAGTGGGGATGTCTTGTTTTTTATCATTGCTGGCGGGCGTAAGTAAAATAATAGAGCCTTACTGTGTGAACCGGGGAATAATCTTTGTATAATGCTTTTTGTAGAAAAATTAACAACATAATCAGGAATTTGATGTGGAATTGACGATTTTAATGCCTTGCTTGAATGAGGCGGAAACACTCGCCATTTGTATACAAAAGGCGCACTCTTTTATTACGCAAAATAATATTGTTGGTGAGGTTGTCATTGCTGATAATGGTAGCACCGATGGCTCGATAGACATTGCAGAATCTCTAGGTGCTAGAGTCGTGCATGTTCCGACTCGAGGTTATGGTGCGGCTTTACAAAGAGGCATAGAAGAGGCAAAAGGTGAGTTTGTTATCATGGGTGATTCCGATGATAGCTACGATTTTAGTAATTTGATGCCTTATGTAGAACAATTACGTGCGGGTTATGATCTGGTTATGGGTAACCGTTTCAAAGGGGGTATTGCTAAAGGGGCGATGCCTTTTTTACATAAATACCTGGGCAATCCGGTACTCAGTTTTCTGGGGCGTTTGTTTTTTAAAATTCCAGTCGGTGATTTTCATTGCGGCTTACGCGGTTTTCGACGCGATTCTGCACTTTCATTAGGCCTGACTACCCCAGGTATGGAATATGCCAGTGAATTAGTCGTTAGAATGGCCTTAGCTGGTGGTTCGATTAAAGAAGTCCCGACAACTTTATCTCCAGATGGACGTAGTCGTCCACCGCATTTAAATACCTGGCAAGATGGTTGGCGTCATTTACGATTTTTGCTGATGTTCAGTCCTCGCTGGCTGTTTTTTTATCCTTCTCTTTTTATTCTTTTGCTTGGCGTTATATTAACAGTTTTATTGACGCCAGGGGCGGTCAGTATTACACCTAATATTACCCTGGATATTCATAGTATGATTGTCGGTTGCTTTTGTGTGCTGGTAGGCGTGCAAGGCGTTTCTTTTGCCATTGTGGCCAGGCGCTATGCTGCTTTACGTGGCTTTTTGCCGTTTACCAGTCAAGTTCGGTATCTGGTCGATGCGGTAACACTGGAGCGCGTATTGATTGTGGCGGCTGTATTTTTCATCGGTGGCCTGGGTGGTTTAGCCTATTGTGTTAGTAACTGGTTTTCCGTGCACCTTGGGGCACTCGAATACGGAAGTCTGGTGCGCGTATTGATGCTTTCGGGGACTTCTGTTGCGATTGCAGTGCAATTAGCATTCACTTCCTTTCTAGCTGAAATTCTGGAAATTAAAAGTAATAATCAATCTTAGAAAGATAACTGAGTGATTGAATTAAGCAGGAAAACACTACGTTTTATTGTGGTAGGCATTTTGGGTGCACTGGTCTATTTTATATGCAGCTATCTGTTTTTGACCTATACCCAATTGCCGGCCTTTTTAGCAAG
Source organism: uncultured Methylomonas sp. (assembly GCA_964459125.1). Lineage (GTDB taxonomy): Bacteria > Pseudomonadota > Gammaproteobacteria > Methylococcales > Methylomonadaceae > Methyloprofundus. Next base: position 4,015 of record CAYWLM010000025.1, read on the forward strand.
CTTGTTTGCTTACGCCTGTTCATTTGGATTTGCCTATCTAGGTCAGAAAATATGGGCATTCCGTTCCGTTTCTCCTCATAAGGTAACCTTATTTCGTTATGCAGTATTACAATTTTGTTGTGCTACATTCGCCGCCACTTTTACGCAGGTATTTGTCTCTTATACTGAGTTGTCGCCTTTGTTGTTATCAGGCCTGGCTACGTTAATGACCAGTGGTATAAGCTATATCGTCTCTTCTTGCTGGGTGTTTGCCGATGCTTCAGAACAGGAAGTTGCAAAAAGCGAATCGTCTGACAAACCAGGATATAAATCAGTGTCGTTGGTATTTCTTATACAAAATCACCGGCGAGTACTGCTATTTATATCGCTATGGTTAGTCGCTTGTACTCTCTATAGCTATTTGTATTATTACATGCCCTGGGGAGTCAATTTATACGCCGGGCATGATGATGCATTGTTTGTTGGTCTGGCTAAATCTTTAGTTGCAGGGCATTGGTTAGGTCCTTATTCACAATATACTTTAATGAAAGGCCCTGGGTATCCTTTATTTTTGGCATTGACTCATATACTAGGCTTACCTTTATATTTATTAGTAGCTATTTTACATTGCATTACGGTCAGTTTTTTTGCTTGGACTTTGTATCGACTTAGTCAGTCGCGGGTCTTGTCCATACTACTCTTTATCTTGTTATTATTACTGCCATTAATTATTTCCAGTGGCCGGATTATTCGGGATCAGATTTATCCCGATCAATTTTTATTAGGTTTTTCGGCATTAATTTTTAGTTTATTTATTGCTAATACCTTTGCTAAACGGAGCAGCACTGCGTTAATCGCCGGACTGATGCTTGCCTGGCTTTGGCTGACGCGTGAAGAGGGCGTGTGGATTCTACCTTCGGTTGCTTTACTGACAGCTTTTGCGATTTGGCAATTCTGGCGTAATAAAAGCCTGAAACAAGGCATAATAAGTACTCTGTTAGTCTTTGTTTTGAGTTTTTTCAGTGTACATATTGCTTTTCAGTTTATAAATTTGCGGGCTTATGATCGTTTTATAGGACTTGATATCAAGGAAAAAAACTTTAAGGCGGCATTATCTGCATTGCAAAGTGTACGTGTTGGTGAGACTATTTCTCATGTGCCAGTTTCTCAGGCGGCAATACAAGCTATTTATACCGTCAGTCCTGGTTTTTCGGAATTGCGACAATTTTTTGACGTAGACGGAGTTGGATGGCGCGATCATGGCTGTGGATTTTATCCGTGGGCTTGTGGTGAGATTGCTGGTGGCTGGTTTATCTGGGCATTAAGGGAGGCTGCTGCGAGTAAAGGTTATTATCAGGCTCCCACAAAGGCAGCGGATTTTTTTGCTAAAATTGCCCGAGAAATTAATCAAGCCTGTGCTGATCAGCGATTGAGCTGTAGCAAAAGTCTCACCGCTTATATGCCTGAGATTTCCCAGCGAGATATTGATAAAGTTCCTGAAACTTTAGAGCAGTTACTTGATATGTTGCTACTGAGTAATTTTTCTGCAAATAACATGCGTTTACACTCGGGTATTGAGGGGGACTTTTCAGGTAAGCGATCGATACTGGATTTTTTACATAGTCAGGATCGTTTTTTCTTGGATGAGGAAGGTGTTGAAATTTTTGGCCGATATGCCGTTGTTAATGAGAATATTGAAGATTTAGACTTTTTTATAGCAGATAAACAAGAGAAATCTTATTCCTATACCCTGAAGCAGTTGTCTTCTAGAACAGATATGCATGGGTTCTACCCTTTTGTCATTGCAACGCCATGCCTGGAGGGATGCAGTCTTTCGATCAATATAGGTGGACAGGAAAAATTTAATGCGTTTATTCCTGATCATGATCAAGTATTTAAACAAGCGCAAGCGATTACACTGGGCAACTTGCAGGTTTTTTTTGATAAGGTAGTGAGTGGGAAAAGACAATATACAGCTGTCGTAGGTGCAGGGGAAAGGACAACACTTAAGTTTCGACAGCTGTTGTTTGAGGCTTTTAAGTTGATATTTCCAATATTACTATGTTTGGGCTTAATCACTTTTTTTGTGCTGACATTGGTGGCTTTTAAGCAGCGACATTTTTCGGTATTATTTGTAATCAGTGCCGCACTATGGGGTGCTGTAATGGCTCGATTAACTATTTTATTTTTAGTGCATGTCAGCTCATTTCCGGCTTTGGAAAAATTATATTTTATGCCAGTTTACAGTCTGGTAATCATCGCTTCGGTGATCAGTTTATATTTATTGATTCAGTGGCTACGAACACTTCCCGAGTCAGAAACAGTCACTTGAAAAAAGTCGTACTTATTCCATGAGCGGTGAGTCGCTATTTTTGCGAAAGTGTTGGTGTAATATAGATGGCCATGTCATTCTAGATGAATTTGTAGCAATTCATTGCTCCATTAAATCCAGGCAAGTCAAAAAAACTAACGTTGATTTTTAGCCTCTAATTCTGCAATTACTGTATCTAACGAGCCAGAATCTTTGATCATTTGGCTAAATGTTTCGCGATTGCTGATCACTAAACTGATGCCTTCTACTTTCAGGTCATAGATTTTCCATTCACCGTTACGTAATACCATCGAATAATCAATTTTTGCGTCGGCTTTTCCCGGTTGTGAAACAATGGTTTTAACGGTAATGTTTGTATCAGTATCTTTTAGTGTTAGAGGTAAATACCGTAGCGTCCAGTTATCAAATTGTTCGCTAAAGGTGGTTGAATAGGTGTTGATTAGTAAATTTTTAAATGCGGCGATAAATTGTTTTTTCTGTTCTGTGCTAGCCGTGCGCCAGTGTTTACCCAGCACCAGCGCTGACATACGCACAGTATCAACATTGGGAAAAATAGCTGTATCGACAAAGGTTCGGATTTCGCTTTTATTACTGGCAAAGCCGGGGTTTTTCAATTTGCCCAGTAAAGCTTCAGAGGTGTTTTCAATCACTTGCTGCGGCGGTAATAATTTCTCTATTGCAGCCGATGCATTGGTGCATATTAATAAGATGAATCCTAGAAAAAAATAACGTGGTAAAAATTGTGTGCTCATAGTGGCTAGTGTTTTAGTAAAGTTTGTGTTTTCTGTACAATGTAAGTTCAGGGCTAATTATATAAGTGATCTTTAAATTTTATAAATATACGGTATGAATAATAGCATTAATTTTCCAGCAACACGTATGCGTCGTATGCGCTATCATGGTTTTTCCAGACGAATGATGGCGGAGAACCAGCTTTCATGCAATGATTTGATTTACCCTTTGTTTGTTATTGAAGGTGAAAATAATCATGAATCCGTCGCCTCTATGCCGGGGGTAGAGCGTCTATCGATTGATCTCTTAGTGCAAGAGGCTAAAGAGTGCTATGCCTTGGGTATTCCTATGATAGCTTTATTTCCGGTGACACCTGCCAGTGTGAAATCAGACGATGCTGCTGAAGCGTATAATCCTGATGGTTTGGCGCAACGCGCTGTGCGTGCTATAAAAGCCGCTTGTCCAGATCTGGGGGTGATGACCGATGTTGCTTTAGATCCATTTACCTCGCATGGTCAGGATGGATTGATTAATGAACACGGCTATGTGATGAATGATGAAACCGTGGCAGTATTGGTCAAGCAGGCGCTGTCACATGCTCAGGCGGGGGCCGATGTGGTCGCTCCTTCGGATATGATGGATGGTCGGATCGGTGCGATTCGTGAAGCACTCGAATCAGCAGGTTATATTAATAAGCAGATATTGGCGTATTCAGCCAAATACGCCTCTAGTTTTTATGGACCTTTCAGGGATGCAGTCAGGTCTGCGGGCAATTTAGGTAAAGGCAATAAGTTCAGTTACCAGATGGATCCGGCTAATTCGGATGAAGCTTTACGCGAAGTGCAGCTGGATTTACAAGAAGGCGCAGATATGATCATGGTAAAGCCAGGTATGCCCTATTTAGACATTATTCGTCGGGTTAAAGACGAGTTTGGCGTCCCTGTATTTGCCTACCAGGTCAGTGGTGAATATGCCATGCTTAAAGCGGCGAGCCTTAATGGCTGGTTAGATGAAAAACAGGTGGTTTTAGAGTCTTTGTTATCCTTTAAACGTGCGGGAAGTGATGCGATTTTGACTTATTATGCCAAATCGGTTGCGCAGTGGTTAAACGAGCAACAGGCATGAGTCAAGTAGATCAATATGCGGTTTTTGGCTCTCCGATTGAGCATAGTAAATCGCCGCGCATTCATAAGCTATTTGCCGAGCAAACACAGCAAGTGATGGAATATAGCGCAGAGTTAGTGTCTGCCGAGCAATTTGCCACAGCGGTTAAAGATTTTTTTGCTCAAGGTGGCTGCGGTTTAAATTGTACTGTTCCCTTAAAAGAACTAGCCTGGGAATATGCTGACTCAAGAACGGAACGAGCGGAATTAGCTAAAGCTGTTAATACGCTTGCCTTGCAAGATGATGGACGCATTCTAGGGGATAATACCGATGGTATCGGTTTAGTAACCGATTTACAAAACAATCATGAGATTGCTTTAAGGCAAAAAAAGATTCTTATCCTGGGAGCCGGTGGCGCAAGTCGGGGAATTATCCTGCCTATTATGGACCAAGCTCCTCTATCAATTACGATTGCTAACCGTACTGTAGCAAAAGCATTGACCCTGGCTGGCGAATTTAATCATAAAGGAAGAATCTACGCTTGTGGTTATGAGGATTTAAAAGACCAGTCGTTTGACTTAATTTTAAATGCCACTTCAGCCAGTTTGAGTGATGAATTACCGCCTTTAGCCACAGGATTATTGGCTGAGCAAGGGAGCTGTTATGATCTAGCCTATGCGAATAAGGCAACTGCTTTTGTACGTTGGGCGCGTGAGCAACAAGCCAGTAAAAGCCTTGACGGCTTAGGGATGTTAGTAGAGCAAGCGGCAGAAGCATTTTATCTCTGGCGGGGCATACGTCCTACAACAGCACCGGTTATTCAAATGCTGGAAGCTGAGCGAAGTATATGATTAACAGCAGTAAAAAAGCTTCAGCTATTTCTGCTACAACAATTGCTGTCGCTATTGCACTCCAGTTTTAATGTAAATAATAAGCAAGAGTATCCAAGTGACAGAGTTTTTTAATACCGGCCTGAGTCAACAGCAATTTTTGCAGCAGTATTGGCAGAAAAAGCCTTTGTTGATTCGTCAGGCATTTCCTGAATTTGAGTCACCTATTTCAGCTGAAGAATTAGCCGGTCTGGCTTGTGAGCCTGAGATTGAATCTCGATTGATTGAAGAATATGGGCACGATGGCAGAGTCTGGCAAGTTACCTCTGGTCCGCTGTCAGAAGGCGACTTTTCTCGCTTGCCTGAAACACACTGGACAATACTGGTGCAAGATGTTGATAAGCATTTGCCTGAGTTAGGGGGCTTACTCGACCCGTTTAGCTTTATACCCGAATGGCGTCGAGACGATCTGATGATTAGTTATGCACCTGAGTTTGGTAGCGTTGGGCCGCATACTGATGCTTACGATGTATTTCTCTTGCAGGCAATGGGTACGCGACGCTGGCAGTTTGGTAATCAGCCCACCCATGGGGCTAAATTAATCGATGGATTAGAGTTGCAAATTCTTGCTGAGTTTACCCCGGATCAAGTCTGGGATCTGCATCCAGGAGATATGTTGTATCTGCCGCCGCATTTTGCGCATCATGGTGTTGCTCTTAATGAGTGCATGACCTTTTCTTTTGGTTTTCGTGCGCCTAGTAGTGTTGATATGCTGGATGCATTAGTCAATACTTTGCTGGAGCAAGGCCAGGGTAAAAGCCGCTATCAGGACCCAGATCTAATGTTGAATCAGCATGGCGCTGAAATTGATATGTATGCTGTGGCCAGATTAAAGCAGATGTTGCATCAGGCGATAGATCAAGCGGGGCCCGCTTTGGCAACTGCGCTCGGTAAATTCGTGAGTGATACCAAGCCTGTTTTGTCTGCTTTAGCAGCAGAGGCAAGTACGGAGTTGCCCAGTACTCATGAGCTGAATGCTTGTTTCGAGCAGGGACAAGTTTTACAAAGAAACTTGTATCATCGATTTGCCTGGACTGCCAATGATATGGGGGGGCAGTTATTTATGGCGGGCGAAAGCTATCCTGTTGGTTTAAACGGGGTGAGTAATTTGCCAATATTGAGCGAAAAAAATACTTTAAGTATCTCTGATTGGCAAGGCCTTCTTAATGATACGGAGTCAGTTAATGTATTGTCCCAGCTGATTGCGGAGGGCGGCTGGTTCTGGCAAGTAGATTAAAGCTGAAGTTTAGCCCATATTTGCCGTGCAAATGGATACAGGTTAGCCGCTAGAAAAATCGCAACTATGTCTGCGGGGCTATCTATTAAATCAGTACCTTTCAGTTAGGAAGGATATTTTTCTAAAAAATAGTATAGATTGATTAATTAGTTTTTTTAGTCTATTATTTGGCCATGAAAATATTTATCCGTCGTTTTGTTGTACTGTTGCTGTTGTTACTACAAGGCATTACGCCTTTAGTGCATGCGCATGTGCAGATGATGGACAGTGTTGAAGATGGTCTCCATATTCATCCCGCTGATACACTAGTAAACCAGGCGGATCAATTTTCATCAATCGAAGCCTCCCGACATTCAGGCCCTATCATCGACATGCATGCAGCAATTCAGCAGAAGAGATTGCTGGAAGGCGAGCTGGTAGCGATCAGTTTTAGTGACTATAAACATGATTTTGTTTTACCGCTGCGTGCAATAAAACGCATAGGTTTTTCGCCTCCGTCTTTTATTGTTATTAAGTCTTGCATAAACCTATCTGTTATTGCGCCCCGCGCGCCTCCTATTTCTTAGTTTTTCCTCTCTAGGTGTCTTACACCTAAATTGCTAGCAATACTGATTTTTTCTATTTACTTGTTAGCTTACGCCACAAAATACTCAGAGTTATCTACATAACACACTATCTCTGTGCTTTATATGCTGGCAATTAACGTATCTCTTTATTTTGTTTAGCCAACAAAGAGTGCGCTTATTTTCTTTTTTTAATAGGAACAAAAATGCCCGTTAAACTCTTTATAAACGTGCTGCTATGGAGCTGGGTCTGTTTTCTCTCCGTTAGCAGTGCCGAAGAGACGCCTATTGTTGATCATGTAGATTTAATTACCATTGATCCCCAGTTAAGTTTGTCTGATTTAATCAATCAAACCTTAGAAAAATATCCCGATTATGCCTTGATTGCGGCCATGAACCAAGAGCGAGATGCTTTGCAAGAGCGTGGTAGTAGCTGGATTTCAGGCGCGCCACAGTTTCAGGGATATTATAAAGATGATTTTGCCGGTACTGGTACTGGTGCTTATGAGTTTGATGGCACTATTCAAGTGCCTGTCTGGAATTGGGGGCAACGTGATGCAGGCTTGCAGTTAGCGGAACAAGCGGGTCAAAGTACTGTGCATCAAGTGAAGTTGATTAAATTAACGGTGGCTGGTTTAGTACGTAAGGCCATGTGGTTGTTAAAGTTGGAAGATTTACGTTATGAGTTGGCGAAAAAAGAGTATTTTTTAGCTGAACGCTTAATGAAAACAGTGCAACGCCGCGTTGACTTAGGGGATTTACCTCGTGCAGATTTTTTGTTGGCACAAAGTGAATCCTTACAGAAAAAAGTAGATTTGATTCATCAGGAAGCTGCGGTGATGCATGCTCGGAAGCGTTATTATTTTTTAACGCAGACGCATAAAATGCCCGCACATATTGATGAAATTCAAAGTACCGAAACGGCTATTAATGAATCACACCCTGCTCTTGCTGCGATTAATGCCACAATTGCCCGGAAAAAAGCACAAGTAGAATGGATTAAAGCACAAGGTTCAGGGCAAACTACTGTTGCTATCGGCGGTGTTTCCGAAAGAGGCTCGCGTAATGATAGTTCAATTAACAGTATTGCTTTTTATGTCAATGTACCTTTTGGTGGCAGTGCTTTTTTAGCACCACAAATTGCCGCAGCTAACCGTGAATATGTTATTGCCGAAACAGAAAGAATGCACGCCTCTCGGGCTTTATTAGCACAATTACATGAAGCAGAGCATGAACTGGAAGTGGAGTTAGCGCAATTTGAGATTACTCAGCAAATGCAAACTAATGCACAAGAGCATTTAAAAATGGCGAATGTGAGTTTTGCTGCGGGTGAGATAAATTTAACGGATTTTTTAAGAGTTCAAGCACAAGCACACAGGGCGATTAAAGACGCACAAGAAAGTGGCATACGTTTACAACGTGATATTGCCTTTTATAACCAAGCGGTAGGAGTTACGCCATGAGAGCATATATAGTTTTAATCGTCTGTTTTTTAAGTACGCAGTTATTTGCAGCCCAACAAATAACAATATCCGAGGCACAAATTGATAACTTGGGCATAAAGCTAGGAAAATTGCAGTCTATTAAATTAGTGCCTTTATTTGATGCACCAGCAAAAGTTTCTATTCCACCGGCTAATGAGTATTTTGTGAGTACCACTTATGCTGGCTTAGTAAGCACAATCAAAGCCAGTGTTGGTGATGAAGTAGTCAAGGGACAAGTGTTAGCATCTATAAAAAGTGCCGAATTATTAACTTTGCAACAGCATCATTTAAGTTCGATTAATGATTTGCAATTAGCAAAAGCTGATTATGTGCGCGATAAACAACTCTATAAAGAGGGCATAATTGCTGATCGCCGCTGGTTACAAACTAAAACCAGTTACAACGTTTTTATGGCTCATTTTAATGAAACGCGCCAGTTATTAGAGATTTCAGGTATTCCTGCAAAGGATATTAACGTTTTGGAAAAAACGCGTAAGTTGAGCAGTCAATTAAATGTTGTCGCACCTATTTCAGGGGTTTTATTAGAGCGTACTATTACCGCTGGTGAACGGGTTGATGCCTTAGCACCTTTGTTTCGAGTCGCCAATCTTGATACACTTTGGCTGGATATTAGCGTGCCTCAACAGTATATTAATCAAGTGCGTATAGGTGATCAAGTTCTTATTGAAGGGTTAGGAGCAACTGCGCGTATTTTTTTAATGGGTAAAAATGTGGATGAGCAGAATCAAACAGTATTAGTTAGGGCTGAAGTTACCTTTACACAAGGTAATATTCGCTTGGGACAAACGGTTAATGTCAAAATTAGTCAAAACAGTGCAAAAGCTCTGTTTAAAGTGCCTAATGCTGCTTTAGCGCAATCTGCTGGAGTGACTTATTTGTTTATTCGTACTGCGGATGGGTTTGCAGCGCAACCGGTTAAAGTGGTCGGTAGAGAGGCGAATGAAAGTATTATTAGTGGCGATTTAACAACGAGTAATGACATTGCAATCAACGGGGCTGTAGCATTAAAAGCTAATTTACTTGGCTTGGGTGGAGATGAGTAATGGCTGCTTTAATTCGTTTTGCCTTAACGCAACGTTTGTTGATGATACTGGTCACCTTGTTGTTAATAGGTGGCGGTTATTCCGCATTTAAACAAATTCCGATTGATGCTTTTCCTGATGTATCACCTACGCAGGTAAAAATTATTGTAAAAATGGCGGGTATGCCGCCTGAAGAAATCGAGGCAAGAATCACGGCGCCGATTGAAGTTGAATTATTGGGTATTCCGCATCAAACCATGTTACGTTCGATTGCTAAATATTCATTAACTGATATTACGATTGATTTTGAAGAAGGTACCGATATTTACTGGGCGCGGCAGCAAATTGCCGAGCGTTTAAGTTCTGCCTGGGCGAGCTTGCCAGCAGGCGTTGAAGGCGGCATTGCACCAATGACCACGCCTTTGGGTGAAATGTTTATGTTTACCATTGAGGGCGGTGATTTAAGCTTAATGGAGCGTCGTAGTTTACTGGATTGGGTAATACGTCCGGCGCTACGTACTGTTGCAGGCGTCGCTGATGTTAATGCCTTAGGGGGTTTGGCGCGCTCTTTTGCAGTCGTACCTGATAATGCCTTAATGAGTGGGCGTAATATCAGCACTGAGCAATTAGTCAATGCCTTGCAACGTAATAATCGTAATGATGGTGCAGGTCGACTTAACGAAGGTGAAGAGGCCTTATTAGTGCGTGCCGAAGGGCGCATTAAAACTTTAGCTGACGTGGCTTCTATTGTGGTTGGTAATACTCATGGTGTGCCTATTTTAGTAAGCGATGTAGCGCGTGTAGAAATCAGTTCATTAACTCGCTATGGCGCAGTAAGTCGCAATGGTATCGGTGAAGTGGTTGAAGGGCTGGTGCTCAGTTTGCGCGGCGCGAATGCGGGGCAGACGGTGACTAATGTACAAGCTAAATTAGAGGAATTAAGTGTTAGTTTGCCCGAAGGTGTGCATCTGGAAGTGTTTTATGATCGTGGGCGTTTAGTCAGTGCTGCATTATCTTCGGTGAATCAAGCTCTATTGGAAGCGATTGCTTTTGTGGTGGTTTTATTAGTACTTTTTTTGGGTAATTTACGTGCCTCATTAGTAGTGGCCTTGATTTTACCCTTAGCAGCCTTGTTTACCTTTATTATGATGCGTGCTACAGGCATGTCCGCCAACCTAATGAGTTTAGGCGGTTTAACTATTGCCATTGGTATGCTGGTTGATGCCGCTGTGGTGGTTGTTGAAAATGTGTTAACCCAGTTTTCGCAAGGTCAAAAAAACCAGCGCTTGCCGCGGTTGCATATTATTTATCGAGCCACTCGTGAAGTTGCCGTGCCAGTAGTTTCTGGCACACTCATTATTATTATCGTGTTTTTACCACTACTGGCCTTGCAAGGTTTAGAAGGTAAATTATTTGCCCCAGTAGCCTTAACCATTGTTTTTGCTTTAGCGGGTGCGTTAATTTTATCGCTGACAGTGATTCCAGTATTTGCTTCCTATTTATTAAAAATGGGGGCGATGGAAGAGCCCTGGTTAGCACGACAAATGCATCGTTTATATATGCCAACTTTGCACTGGAGTATTGTTAATCGCAAAAAAGTATTTGTGGGTGCCGCAGTGATGCTGGTTATGACGATCGGAGTGTTTATGCAGATCGGCAGTACTTTTATGCCGACGATGGATGAAGGTGATATTGTTTTGCAGTTAGAAAAACTGCCATCTATTACCTTGGAGGATTCAGTCGCATTAGATATACAGGTACAGAAAAATATTCTCAAAAATGTGCCTGAAGTGAAAAATATTATTTCGCGTGTAGGTTCTGATGAGATTGGTTTAGATCCTATGGGTTTAAATGAAACCGATACTTTTTTAGAGTTGCAACCTAAGGATACTTGGCGTATGCAAACTAAAGAACAATTAATTGAGGAAATTCGCAAAGTAATGGCTGGCACACCAGGCGTTGCTTATGGATTTACTCAGCCGATTGAAATGCGCGTTTCAGAAATGTTGACGGGTTCACGGGGTGATGTAGCGGTGAAATTATTTGGCACTGATTTGGATTTGTTAAACCATAAAGCAGAAGAAATTGCTGAGGTATTAAAATCGATTCAAGGCTCGGTGGATGTATTTACCAGCCAAAATGAAGGTATGCAATATTTGCAGCTAACCATTGATCGTTTAGCGGCGGGGCGATTGGGTCTGGATGTTGAACAAATAGAACAGGTTTTACGCGCTCAGGTTGAAGGTTTACGATTAGGTATCGTGCAAGAAGGTGTGCGCAGAACACCGTTAATTTTGCGCGGAGAAAGCCACAGTGCTAACTTTGAAAGTTTGTTAATTACTTTGCCTAATGGTAGACAAGTACGCTTATCGAGCGTTGCTAAACTGGAAAAAGTGGATGGTATGGTGTCGATCAAACGTGAGCAAAGTCAACGTTTTGTAGTCGTGCGTAGTAATGTCGAAGGGCGTGACCTAGTCGGTTTTGTCGATGAAGCAAAACAAGCTGTGCAAGCTAAAGTGGAATTGCCTGCAGGTTATTTAGTGCGTTGGGGTGGGCAATTTGAAAATCAACAAAGAGCTGCTGCGCGCTTGGCGATTGTGGTACCGGTGTCTTTATTGCTGATCTTCTTACTGTTATTTACGACCTTTGGTTCGGTGCGTCAGGCGACTTTGGTATTTTCTAATATCCCCTTGGCCATGATTGGAGGTGTGTTTGCCTTGTGGATTTCAGGGGAATATATGTCAGTGCCTGCTTCCATTGGTTTTATTGCACTACTGGGGATTGCTGTGCCGAATAGCGTGGTTTTGCTGAGTTATTTTAATCAATTGCGAGCCACTGGCATGGCGCTTTCAGACGTGATTGTACTCGGCTCTGAACGCCGTTTACGTCCGGTACTGATGACGGCGAGTTTAACTGCATTTGGTTTAATACCGATGTTATTTGCCTCTGGACCGGGTTCGGAAATTCAACGTCCATTAGCGATTGTGGTGATTGGTGGTTTAGTATCATCCACTTTTTTAACGTTAATTTTATTACCTATATTGTATGAAATGTTCGGTGAAGCGAAGCAGGAGCAACAGGAATGAGTGGTCAAGAATATTTAGTAACTATTAATGTGCCGCCCTTGTTGGAAGAGGCCGTGGTAGATTGTTTGTTAGCGATAGAATCAGCTGATGGCTTTAGTAGTTTAACGGTCAATGCGCATGTGAATGATCACACTCATATGTCTTTAGCCGAGCAAGTCGCAGGTACACAAAGGCAGATCCGTTTTCAAATGTATTTACCCGAACAGCAACTGAGTGCCTTGATACAACAATTAAAACAACATTTTTCAGGATCTGGAATACATTACTGGGTTCTGCCTATATTGGAAAGTGGTTATATATAAGTCAGTCTTGAGGTCATGTTGCTATGCTTGAAATATCATAGTTATACTGAATAAGTATAACTATGATATACTTAAATGTTGTTATTCTTAGGGTTATTAATGTGCGCAGCAGTGGGGGCGTTAGCCTGAGATTACTTTGATATGTGAAGAGTTGGCTAAATCCGTTTTGCAAGATAAACAAGTATATCGGTAACGAGTAAATAGCCTTATGGCGTTAATTATGGAGTCTTGTATGTATGTGTTTTTTAGGAATATTCCAGCGCACACAACAAATAGCGATCTCATCGAATTTATTGAACCCGTGTTGAAACGGGGATGGTTTAGAAAAAAGGGTATTATTGAAAAAGTTAGAATAATACATCAAAAAGATCATGGCGTAAGTTCTTCTGAATTTCATGGCTTGGTGACCATACAGCCTGATGATGTTGCCGAAAAAGTGATAAAGCGTCTTAATAGAAAAAGGTTTTTAGGCAAGCATATTGCCGTACGTGAATATCATCGTCGTGTCTGGCATAATGATCCCCGAATTAAACATAATTTACATGACCCAGAAATACTTAACCGACGCGAAAATGATCGTAGGCGGAAAAATTTAGAAGTGGTAAATGATACTAACATGGCGCATATTTTTTCTGGTGACAAGACTTTTCATAAGCAATATAAGTAGGGTCTAATCAGGGTGATGCTAGATAGGTATTTTATTAAATCAATGTGTTATAGCGAAAAGTTAATTACGATACTCAATAAGAATGCTATACTATGTATAAATTTCTTGTTCATTCAAAATCAGAGTCTTAATGACGTTATTTTAATTAAATACTCTTAGGAAGATAAAGTAGGCTGTATGAATAATATTTCAAAAACCATCAGCAGGCGTAGTTTCTTGCGTTATACACTAGGTGCAACGGCAGCAATTGCGATGCCGGCTAGCTATGCCGGTATTGCGCGTGGTTCTGTGGTAAAAAATTTAAAACTGCATAATTTGCATACTGAAGAAAAAATAGCGCTCAGTTATTTTGAACAAGGCGAGTATGTTACAGAAGCCTTGCATGATATTAGCTATTTATTACGTGATCACAGAACCGGTGATGTATTGGCAATGGATACGGGTTTAATAGATTTACTCTATGACTTAAAAAGTGTTCTAGGGACTAAGCAACCTCTGCAAGTCATTTCAGGTTATCGCTCGCCAAAAACAAATGCTGCATTACATAAAAAAAGTTCAGGTGTAGCCTCTAAAAGCCTGCATATGCAGGGTAAGGCAATAGATGTCCGTATTGAAGGTATCGATACCAGAGATATTCAAGCGGCTGCATTAAGCCTGGCTCGCGGTGGTGTGGGTTATTATCCCCGTTCTAATTTTGTGCATATTGATACAGGGCGCGTTAGGTCTTGGTAGTTTTTAGCTTAATTCTATTTTAGCTTGAGGCTTTAGTCGCCTAAAACAACGCGGCTAAAGCCTCGTCCCCGGTTCTAAATATAGTGTGAATTTTTTCTGATTACTTAGCTCAATTTTTTTTCAACACTAAAACTTCTTGGTACTATACGTAATTTCAGAAATACAAGGCAATTAGTAAGTGACAAGCATTGAAGTGTGTAGTGTAGCAAAAAGTTTGCTGCGTTGATCTAGGGCGGACATTAAAGCGCTATCATGTTCATAAATATCCGGGTAAAAAGAAACCCCTGCTGGACTTGCTAAAGCCGTGCTATAAAAAATAAGCACTGGGATCTTTTGTTTTACATCGACAATACGAGGTTTATTGGACCTCATGGCTTCCTTGATTTTAGCTGCATCCCATTCTGGTTGATTGCGTAATACAAATTGTGCTAATTCATTTGGTTTCTCGACGCGAATGCAGCCATGACTAAAGTCTCGTCTACTACGACGAAATAACGAATGTGCGGGTGTGTCATGCAAGTAAATGGCGTAATTATTGGGAAAAATAAACTTGATATGCCCTAAAGCATTATTTTGGCCAGGGCGTTGGCGTAAGTTTAACTGCCCACTATATAAGCGACTTATGTTGTTCTCATTTATGGCATGGGCAGGCGCATCGTGCGCAAAGCGCGACACGATTTCCATATTGTTGTTCTGTAAATAGTTGGGGTCTTTTTTCAGTAAAGGCAAGATCTCCTGGGTCAGGATGCTCCTGGGAATATTCCAATAAGGGCTAAATACGAGATAGCTAAGGTCTGCCGTAAAAACCGGTGTTTGCAGTGCTTTTTTCTTACTTTCACCCTCATTTGCTTTAATTCTGTTTTTAGCTTTTCCAACGATGACTCTCATTGTTAGCGGGTCGCCAGGGCTTTGTTCAGTATCATATGCCCATAATTGAAATGCAGGGATGTTAGCTAGAATAAAGGGACCCTTCTGTGGTTCGGATAACCAGCGTAGTCTTTCCATAGCTAATTCTATTTGTTTTACACGCAGGCTAAAGGGTGTATTTAATGTCTCCAGAGTTTGTTTGCCTATAATACCGTCACTGAGTTGTCCGTGTTGCGCCTGGAAGTTTTGGACCTTGATTACCAGATCGCCTGTATATATATTGTCTGATTTGTAACTGGTTTTGATGGGCACGTCGATTGGGGTGTTAAGTACGTCCAGGTATAGGCCTAATTTGCTGACTTCACTGGATCGGTCGCCAGGGTGTAAACTATCTTCCAGTTCGAAATATAATGTTTTTTTAAAATAATGCTCTAGCCTTCTATATTTAACTAAAGCTGTTTTGAGCTGCTGATAAGGTTTTAGTTTAGGTTCCAGGTCTGCAACAAGGGAGTTGACAGCATCTATTTGTATTGCTTCATATATCGCACTTGCGAGGTCGATACTATGTTTTTGCTCCAGGCGAAAGCCCTGAAGTTGAGGAGCAACTCGGCCATAGTGCAAATCGTTTAAATAGCGTAAGAAAGTTAAGCTAAGCGCTGTATCAAAGGTGGCAAATTGATAAAAGTCTGGTTTGCTGTGCTGAATCTTTTGCCACTGAGCTTCAAGGTACTGGCTGGCGTAGTCACTGCTAATAAGACCTTGTGCAGGCGCATTTGCGTATAGTTCTAATAGTTGGTTGATAGTCTGAACAGGATGTTTGCTACTAAACCAAAGTAGTTTATTTTGATTGAGTTGATATAATTTTTTGAGACTTGTTTGTTCGTGCTTGATATAAGCCTCTTGGAAGTATGGATGGCTGTCTGAATCAAGCAGAATCTCAAAGATGGCGCTATGTGTGGTGTCAGCATGTACTTTGAGTGAGCACAATAGTGCCCAGATCAGCAAGCTAGTAGTTCTATAGTTCCGCTTCATCTTCATTATTGTCTTCATCTTTGTCATGACCTAAATCATAAATCTCTTTTAATCTGGAGATTGCTTTGAAGTTTAGGCTACCTTCAGGATATTCGTCATTATTATCTTTTTTGCCTGCGTTTTTGCCTGTTAATAGTTCCAGTGCTTCATTGACATTAGCAACAGCGTAAATAGCAAAATTATTATCAGCGACGGCATTTATAATTTCCTGTTTTAACATTAAATTACGGATATTGGCTTTAGGGATAATACAGCCATGTTCACCAGTCAGGCCACGACCTTTGCAGAGTTTGAAAAAGCCTTCTATTTTTTCATTGACCCCACCTATCGCTTGTACTTCGCCATATTGATTGATTGAGCCGGTGACTGCAAAGCTTTGTTTGATTGGAGTACACGTCAAGGCTGAGATAAGGCAGCATAGCTCGGCAAGTGATGCGCTATCACCGTCGATATGTCCATAAGATTGTTCCAGTGCAATGCTGGCTGAAATAGCCAATGGGAATTCTTGCGCATAACAGTTGCCTAGATAGCCTGTTAAGATCATGACCCCTTTGGAGTGTATTGCCAGGCCCAGTTCGGCTTCACGTTCTATATCAACAATACCACGTGAGCCAGGGTAAACTGTAACTGTGATGCGCGATGGCGCGCCAAAACTGCTGCCGCCGACTTCCAGTATAGTCAGGCCATTAATTTGACCTATGACGCTATCCGAAGTATTGATTAATATGGTTCCGTCCAACATCTCTTCCAGAATACTCTGAGCAATTCTACCATTTCGATACTCGCGTGCGTCAAGTGCTCGCTCAATATCTGTACTATCAATTTCTTGAGATTTACATAAGGAATTGGCTTCACTAATAATTTCCAGGGCATCATTGATATGTGCCGATAAACGCTGCTGATGTTCAGCAAGGCGACAGCTGTGTTCCATTAAGCTGATAATAGCAGACTCAGTTAAAGGTTTCGCACCAGTGTCATGCGCTTGTTGCTTCATGAGCTGCGCAAAGTCCCGCATATTTAGATTGCTGCGCGGAATATGGTAATCAAAGTCAGCTAAGATGCGAAACATTTCATTAAACTCATCATCCAGATCTTGCAGTAAATAATAAATTTCCCGTGAGCCCACCAGAATAATTTTAATATTTAACGGAATGACTTCGGGTTTTAACGTAACGGTATTGATGCCGAGTTCTGAATAAGGTGATTCAATTTCGATGCGCCCCGATTTTAAAGCACGTTTAAGGCCTTCCCAGACAAACGGGGAGTTTAAAAGTTTGTCAGCATCTAAAATTAAATAACCGCCATTTGCATGGTGTAATGAGCCAGGGCAGATGCGCTGATAATTGGTAGTCAGTGCACCTTGCTCGCTAGTATATTCTATGCGACCAAAAAGGTTCTGATAGGTTGGGTTAGGTTCATAGATAACAGGGGCTCCAGTCTTTTCTTTATAATCAATCAGTATATTCGGTTGATACTGGTCTTTTAGCAGTTGTTTTTTTGTGCTGTCACTAATACCTTCTAATGACTGTGTTTTTACAAACAGGTCTTTAATGGTCTCGCCCAGGTCTTTTTTAATTTCGCTTAGGTAGGTGATGACATTATCAATATTTTGATACTGATCAGTAAGCTCTTTAAATAAAGGTGAGATTGCCATGCGGATAGTTGTATTATCCAGTTGTCGATTCTTTTCAACCAGGCCGCGTCGCCATTGCGGTAGTTCGATTAATGCATCACTTAAAGAGTCCTCCAGATCCTCCGTATCTTTATGGAATGCTTCACGTTCTTCTTGCGGCAGTTGATTAAATTGTTCTTCATCCAGCACTTTTCCGTCGCGTATCGGTGCGAAAGTAATTGACTCGGTGTCGCGAAACAACGCAATGTTTTTTTCTTTGGAGCTTTGCTCTATAACATCAATTGCACTGTTATACAGCTGGTTGAAAGTGCGTTCTATGGCGGTCTTTTTTTGCAGGTAGCTAGGGCTTTCAAAGGCTTCTGGGAAGGTGGCAATCAAATTATCAATCAGGCGATCTATATCTTTGCAAAACGCTTGCGCCTGTCCTGCGGGGAGCTCAATAGCAACCGGTTCTCTATTATTTTCAAAGTTTTCTACATAAGCGTAGGAAGGTGGTGTTTCCTGCTTATGAGAAATAGGTGTTAAATGATTGGTAATCATGGATAAGCGACCTGTACCAGGCTCGCCCATAACGTATATATTGTAGCCAGGGTTTTGCATGGCTACCCCAAAGCTCAGGGCTGATTGGGCTCGTTCCTGACCAAGAATACTAGTGATTCGGGTGTTCTTGCTATCACTAAGAATAGAGTAATCTGATTGGTTAATTTGTAGTTTTAATGAAGATACAGGAAGTTTTAGCGAGTCAGTCATATCCTAAAATGGATGGAATAAAAAAAAGACAGTCGATTTTAGCATTGATGTCGAGTAAAGGGGGCAAATATAGTTATTTCAAAACGCGGTGTAGCGCTGAATTTAGCGTGCTAATCCATTAAGGAGTGCCCTGTTGGTATTGTTAGCATTTATCGAGCATGAAATTCATGAAACTTTTTTCCTTAACCTTAAGCAGCATTAATTCACGCTGCAAAAAAAACACAGCAAGCGTTCTTATGATTTTAGTCGGAACCCATAAGGGATTACTCAGCGTAAGCATGGCGCGGCCTAGGCTGATTTTCTCAGAGGGGGCATCTGATGGAGAAAGCTATCTTCAGTTTAATAGCTACGCTGCACAGAAAAACGAGCAAGTAACTCTAGTGCCTGTTTATACTCAGAGTCAGGCAAATTGCTTAATGCATTGATGGCTTTTTGCGCCTCATCATCTGCGCGTTGCTCGGTATAGGTGATAGCGTTGGTTGCTTTAACAATATCGTAGACTGCATTGAATGAGTCTCTATTACCGGTTTTTATCGCGTCAATAATAATATTTGCCTGTGACTCAGTGCCGTTTTCTATGGCATAAATAAGCGGTAAAGTTGGCTTTCCTTCGGCTAAATCATCACCTAGATTTTTGCCTAACTCATCTTTGCTCGACGTGTAATCCAGTGCGTCATCGATAAGCTGGAAAGCGATGCCCAGATGCTGGCCATAATCAGCCAGGTTTTTTTCAATTTCTGGACTAGCGTCAGCAAGAACGGCCCCTAATCGCGTGGCCGCACTGAATAGAATTGCAGTTTTACGTGAAATAACTTCTAGATATTTTGCTTCAGTTGTTGCGGGGTTATTGCAATTCAACAATTGCAATACTTCGCCTTCAGCAATCGCAGTTGTGGTTTTGGATAAGATCTCCATGACCCGCATATTGCAGGTGCGTACCATCATTTCAAAAGCGCTGGAGTAAAGGTAATCACCAACCAGAATACTGGCAGCATTGCCCCATACTGCATTTGCCGAATCTTTGCCACGGCGTAGGTCAGACTCATCGACTACATCATCGTGTAATAAGGTTGCCGTATGAATAAATTCTATGACTGCCGCTAATAATAGGTGGTGGTTGCTTTCCTGATAGTTAAGCGCTTTTGCTGTGAGCAATAACAGCATAGGACGTAGGCGTTTGCCACCACTATTGATAATGTAATGGCCAATTTGATTGATGAGGACTACGTCAGAGGTAAGCTCTTCCAGTATTAATTGGTCAACTGCCTGGGCTTCGCTTTCTGTTAAGCGTTGGATTGATGCAAAATCAATAGGTGTTTGTGCTTTATTATTAGAGTTTTGCGAAGCTGTCATTGATTCGTATTAGTAAAAAAATTTAGTAATAAGGTGCTTTAATTAAGTAATTCGGGCCTTCTGGCCTTCTTATGAGTGCGAATTATTGTCCATTAAACGTCTAAAATTGTAATACTAACAATTTATAATGCGCTATGTTAACAGAACATAGTGTTTAA
Source organism: uncultured Methylomonas sp. (assembly GCA_964459125.1). Lineage (GTDB taxonomy): Bacteria > Pseudomonadota > Gammaproteobacteria > Methylococcales > Methylomonadaceae > Methyloprofundus. The sequence continues at coordinate 23,959 of CAYWLM010000025.1, forward strand.
AAATACCTTATGGCGTTATTTGTTTGTCTGTGTTACTTTATAGCGCATTATTTTTCATTACTTATTTTTAGTTGACGAGCGTTTTGTTTGTGTTTATAATCCCCTGTTCACTTTTAATAGAATATTGCTTGATGGAGCTGACGCAAATGTATGCGGTAATTCAAACTGGCGGTAAACAATACCGTGTTGAAGAAGGTACTACCTTAAAAATAGAAAAACTTGAGCTTGGTATGGGCGACAGCGTTGAATTCGACAATGTACTTATGGTGCAATCTGATGATGCTATAAAAATCGGCCAGCCTTATCTTGACGGAAGCAAAGTCACTGCGACAGTTATTGCTCAAGGTAGACATAAAAAAGTTAAAATAATTAAATTTAGACGACGTAAGCACCACATGAAGCAAATGGGTCATCGTCAATATTACACAGAAGTCCAGATTACTGGTATTTCTGCTTAACACGAGGATTTAAAATGGCTCATAAGAAAGCGGGTGGTAGTACCAGAAATGGTCGTGATTCTAATTCGAATCGCTTAGGTGTTAAACGTTTTGGTGGTCAAACAGTCAGTGCTGGTAGCATTATTGTTCGTCAACGCGGAACACGTTTTCATGCAGGAACGAATGTTGGTTGTGGTAAAGATCATACTTTATTCGCGACTACGGATGGGCAGGTTTTATTTGAGGTTAAAGGTCCTCAAAAACGTAAATTTGTTAGCATCGTTGCAGCATAGTTCTTTTATATAACTTATAGCCTGACGAGTCAGGCTATAGCTAATATTTTAGAATAGATAGAAACCTCGTCCGCAAAGACGGGGTTTTTTTTTGCCTATTTTTCGCAAAAGGAGTTTTTAGGCTTATGAAATTTGTTGATGAAGCAGAGATTCGCGTCGAAGCGGGTGATGGAGGGAACGGTTGTATTGGCTTTCGTCGTGAGAAGTATATTCCTAAAGGCGGTCCTGATGGTGGTGATGGCGGCGACGGTGGTAGTGTTTACTTGATTGCTACAGAAAATGTCAATACTTTGGTGGACTTTCGTTTCCATTCGGTACATAGAGCGCAGCGCGGTCAAAATGGGATGGGGAGGCAGTGCACTGGTAGAAAAGGAGATGATATTTATATTGCTGTTCCACCGGGAACTGAAGTCTGTGATAAAAATACCCATGAGAAGCTAGGCGATTTGATGCTTGTGGGTGAAAAATTGCTCGTTGCTCAAGGGGGATTTCATGGTTTGGGTAATACACGGTACAAAAGTAGTATCAACCGGGCGCCTCAGAAATCATCTATGGGCAGTAAGGGGGAGCATCGGATTTTACAATTAGAATTAACGCTAATTGCAGATGTGGGCCTGCTTGGACTGCCTAATGCAGGTAAATCAAGTTTAATTCGTGCGGTTTCTTCTGCAAAGCCACGAGTTGCAGATTATCCATTTACTACTTTGGTGCCTAATTTGGGTGTAGTCAGTGTAGATGATCAACGTAGCTTTGTGATTGCTGATATTCCTGGTGTGATTGAGGGGGCGGCGGAAGGCGCTGGTTTGGGGTTACAATTTTTAAAGCATTTGGCGCGTACCAAGTTACTTATGCATCTGGTTGATGTAAAACCTTATGAATCAATGGATTCTCCGGTAGTTTCAGCGAGAAAAATCATTGCGGAAGTTGAGAAATGGAGTGACGATTTAGCTAATAAACCACGTTGGTTGATATTAAATAAAATGGATAGGTTGCAAGATGAGGAAGATCAGCAGGCTTATTGTCAGGCAATTGTTGATGAACTGGCCTGGCATGGTCCTGTTTATCAAATATCAGCTTTGAAATCTGAGGGTACACGTAACTTAATGTTTGATATTATGACGTTTTTGGAGGCACAGGCATTGTTAAATAAACAGCTGGAACAAGACAATGAGCCGGAGTGAGTTCGCAAAATCGAAGCGGGTTGTTATTAAAATTGGCAGTGCCTTATTGACCGAAGGTGGCAAAGGTTTAAATCAAACAGCTATTTCTATCTGGGTTAAGCAAATGGCGGAACTAAAACAGCAGGGTATTGAGGTGGTTTTAGTTTCGTCTGGCTCAGTGGCGGAAGGAATGTCGCGCCTGGGATTAAAGGCCCGGCCTAAGGCATTGCATGAGTTACAGGCTGCTGCATCAGTTGGTCAGATGGGGCTGGTGAGAGCATTTGAAAGTAATTTTCAGTTACATGGTTTGCATGCGGCTCAGGTTTTACTAACGCATGATGATTTGTCAGACCGTAAGCGATATTTAAATGCGCGTAGTACCTTACTGACGCTTTTAAATTATAACGTTGTGCCGGTAATCAATGAGAATGATGCTGTTGCGACAGAAGAAATTCGCTTTGGTGATAATGATACTTTAGGTGCATTGGTTGCCAATTTGGTAGAGGCTGATTTATTGATTATTTTAACGGATCAGTTAGGCTTGTTTGATTCTGATCCGGGGATTAATCCAGGGGCAACATTAATCAGTCAGATTAGTGCAAACGATTTAAGCCTCGAAAAAATGGCGGGGGGAAGTCGTAGCGGCTTAGGTCGCGGAGGAATGGCGACTAAGGTGAGTGCGGCTCGATTAGCATCTCGTTCAGGTGCGTCAACAATCATTGCTTCTGGTGATGTAGAGCATGTTATTACCAAAGTCATAGCAGGCGAAGAGGTAGGGACTTATCTGTTTGCAAATATTGAGCCTTTAGTCGCACGTAAACGCTGGTTGGCAGGTCAACTTCAGGTAAAGGGACGTTTAGTGATCGATACTGGCGCGGTGAATGTGCTTAAAAAATCAGGTAAAAGTTTATTAGCGGTAGGTATTAAGGCGGTAGAAGGCAATTTTAGACGCGGCGAGCTGGTTGTCTGTCTCGATTTAACGGGTCTTGAAGTGGCGCGAGGTCTGGTGAATTATAAGTCTGCGGAAATCGACTTAATTAAAGGTCGTGCTAGCGGTCAGTTTGAAAGTATTTTAGGTTATTCTGATGAAGAAGAAGTCATTCACAGAGATAATCTAGTGTTGGTTTAATGAATTGGGTTAAGTATGAGTAAGCAAATAAGAGCGGTTTCGTTAATTTCAGGTGGGCTGGATTCTATGTTGGCAACGAAAGCCATAATGGAGCAGGGTGTACATGTAGAAGGTATTAATTTCTTCACAGGATTTTGTGTGGAAGGGCACACGCATGCCATCAGGAAAAAAGATAAAGAAAAGCCAAAGCGGAATAATTCATTATGGGTTGCGGAAACCTTAGGGATTAAATTGCATATCATTGATATTATTGAAGAATATAAAGATGTTCTGATTAATCCAAAGCATGGTTATGGCGCGAATATGAATCCGTGTCTGGATTGTAAGGTCTTTATGGTGAAAAAAGCCAAGCAGTGGATGGAAGAAAATGATTTTGACTTTATTATTACAGGTGAAGTGATGGGGCAGCGTCCAATGTCGCAACGTAGAGAAACGATGCCGATTATTGCCGCAGAATCAGGAGCTGATGATCGTTTGGTGCGTCCTTTATGTGGCCAAAATTTACCTGCGACCTTGCCGGAAAGAGAGGGGTGGATTAGTCGTGATAAATTGTTTGGCTTTAGTGGACGTGGGCGTAAACCGCAAATGGCCTTGGCCGAAGAGTACGGTATAGAGGAGTATTCGCAGCCGGCAGGTGGCTGCTGTTTTTTAACGGATGAAAGTTATTCTGCAAAACTTGTGGATTTATGGAAAGCACGCGGTACTAAAGATTACGAGCTTGATGATGTTATGTTGTTAAAAGTAGGTCGACATATACGTCCGAATCAGGACTTTAAAGTAATCATTGCACGTGAAGATGGCGAGGCCAGGTTTTTGGAAGGGTATAAGAAAAATTATATTAATATGAATTGTGCGAGTCATCGAGGGCCACTGGCACTGATAGATGGTAATCCCGGTGCAGAAGATTTATATGTGGCGGCACAAATTGTTGCACGTTATGGGCAAGGTAGAGATGCCGAGCAAGTCGACGTGCTGGTAAGAGATTTAGCCGGAAATGAATCTACTCTGCAAGTTAGGCCTTTCGGTGTAGATGAAATGCCCAAGGCATGGTTTATATGAGTCAGTATGAATTAGATGCACGCCGTTTATTGTGTCCACTACCTGTTATTCGTACTCAGGATAAAGTAAAGAATTTGCAGTCAGGCGATACTCTCAGGGTAACATGTACAGATCCCGGCGTGTTACAAGATATACCTGCATGGTGCCGTATAAATGGTCATAAGCTTATTGAAACACACTCTAGTGAGCATGAGTATATTGTTACTTTGGAGGTTGGCAAGTAATGGCTGAAGCTTATGATGTAATGAAAATGACAAGGCTAAAAAACAAGGTCACAATTGTTGGTGCGCTGGTAAATGTTTTTTTAAGCATCATAAAAATCGGTTTTGGGGTATTAGGTCAGTCGGCAGCTCTGATTGCTGATGGTGTGCATTCATTATCTGATTTGGCGAGTGATTTATTAGTTCTGCTTGCGGTAAAGTTTGGTGCACGTGAAGCTGATCATGATCATCCTTATGGGCACCGACGCTTTGAGACTATTGCAACAGTCGTATTGGGAGTCGGGTTAATTGTGATTGCAGCAGGCATAGCCTGGGATGTTTACGAGAGGATGTTGCAACCAGAGTTGATATTAATTCCACATCCGAGTGCCATGGGAATCGCTGCTATTTCAATCCTGGCGAATGAGTGGTTATATCAATATACAAAACGAATTGCTAAATTTACTCGTTCAAAACTATTGTTGGCGAATGCATGGCATCATCGTAGTGATGCAATTTCTTCTATTGTCGTATTAATTGGGGTTGCAGGTTCTTTATTGGGCTATATCTGGGCAGATGCAGTGGCTGCTGTGATCGTTTCCTTAATGGTTGCAAAAATTGGCGTAAATCTGGTGTCGGATAGTATTAAGGAGCTGGTTGATACGAGTTTATCCGAAGAAATTGTAGATAAAATTCGTGCCGAGATTGCAGCGACAGAAGGTGTTAAAAATATACATTTATTACGTACTCGGCAAATGGGTGAAGATGCACTGGTAGATGCGCATATTGTAGTTAATTCCCGGATTACTGTGTCAGAAGGACATATGATCGCTGATTTAGTTAGGGATGTGCTGATTGATAAATTTGATGATGTTCAGGAGGTGCTGGTGCATGTGGATCCTGAAAATGATGAGTATTTAATTGAGCAAGGTAGGGTTTTATTGCGTCAGGATATTAATGCTTATTTACAAGAGTATTTGGCAGAAAATTACCACTTAATAGATAGCTTCAGAATTCATTATATAAAAGGGAATGTAGAGTTAGAGGTGGTTTTGCCGCAAACCATGTTTAGTTTATCACAGCAAGTAAGTACAATTAAAAACCGATGTTTGGTGCTGGAGCAAGAAGTTGAGCAAATCAGCAGTGTGCTTGTGTTTTTTAAAGCGTAGATTGATTTGCAAAGATCTTACACAATACACAGCGTATAGCGTGATTTCAGCCCGCTTTTGTTAGCGGATAATATGCTTTATACGCTACAAATAAGAGAGAAAATTAATGGCAGTTGGAAATATTGAATTTCCGCATATGCATGCGGTATCGGGTATTAAATTAGGCACAACCTGCGCAGGCATTAAGCAAACTAAGCGAGATGATTTATTGTTGATTGAGATGACTGAAAACTCCACTTGCGCAGCTGTTTTTACCCAAAATGCCTTTTGTGCTGCGCCAGTATTAGTGGCCAGAGAGCATTTAGTCAAGCAACCACGTTATTTGTTAATTAATTCAGGGAATGCCAATGCGGGTACTGGAGAGCTTGGGTTGCAGGATGCTCGGGAAAGTTGTGCTGCTGTTGCCAGGCTTGGTAATGTGAGCTCCGAGCAGGTATTGCCCTTTTCAACGGGAGTGATAGGTGAGCCACTGCCTATAGCGAAATTAATAAGCGCTTTACCAGAATCACAGGCTAACTTAAGAGAAAATAATTGGGATAAAGCCGCTCATGCCATTATGACCACGGATACTTTTGCAAAAGGGTGTTCGAAAGTTGTTGAAATAAGTGGGCAGATGATAACCATAACAGGTATATCAAAAGGGGCCGGTATGATACAGCCCAATATGGCAACTATGCTGGGTTTTCTTGCGACTGATGCAAAAATTTCTCAGGAAAATCTACAAAAATGCCTGGCAATGGCAGTAGAGCAATCCTTTAATAGAATCACTGTTGATGGAGATACTTCGACAAATGATGCTTGCGTGTTAATGGCCAGCGGAAAAAGTTCGCTACCAGAAATTATATCTGGTAGCGATGCCATGCAGCAGTTTCAGCAAGCTATTCAGGATGTGTGTATGCATCTGGCAGAAGCAATTATCCGGGATGGTGAGGGCGCAACTAAGTTAATCACGGTTAAAGTCCAGCATGCAAAGAGCAATGCAGAGGCTGTTGCGGTTGCGAAAACAATTGCGCATTCTCCTTTAGTGAAAACGGCTTTTTTTGCCAGCGACCCGAATTGGGGACGTATCTTGGCGGCTGTAGGGCGTTCGGGGCTTGAGAATCTAGATGTTAATAGGATTTCTATTTATTTAGATGATGTCTGTATTGTGGAAAACGGTGGACGTGCAAGTGCCTATACTGAGGCAGCCGGACAAAAAATCATGGATCAGCAGGAAATTACCGTAACAGTTATTCTGGGAAGAGGAGAGCTGGAACAGCAGGTATTAACTTGTGATTTTTCCTATGACTATGTGCGTATAAATGCAGAGTATAGAACTTAAATTATGCTAAAAGTTGATGTCGCAGTTGGAGTTGTGCGAGATAAAGCCGGGCGGGTCTTGATTTCCAGGCGTAAGGATGATGCTCATCAAGGTGGTTTGTGGGAATTTCCGGGTGGAAAATTTGAGCAATCAGAAAATGCTGAACAGGCTTTAAACAGGGAGTTATTCGAAGAACTAAATATAAAGACTATAAACTCCAGTCCGTTAATAAAAATAAATTTTAGCTATCCAGAATTAAGTGTTCAGTTGCATGTAAGAGAAGTGCATGGTTTTGACGGTGAGGCAGTTGGGCGTGAAGGTCAAGGTTTAAAGTGGGTCGCATTACATGAGTTAAGTGGCTATGAGTTTCCGGCAGCAAATAAACCTATTTTAACTGCCATTAAACTAGGGCGGCAGTATGCCATTATAGGTGGAAATAATACTCGGGAGGTATTACTTGAATTGGATAATGTCTCAAAACAGGGCGTGAGTCTGGTGCAAATAAGGGCCAAAAAATTATGTGATGTTGATGCTGAGGATATGCTGCAAGTAGTAAGAGGTAAATGCAGGAAATTGAATATGACTTATTTGATAAATTCACAAATGCCGGTAAAAAGGAATTTAGATGAAGGGGTGCATTTGACTTCTGTTGATTTGAAACTGATGAGTCAGCGTCCTGAAAGTTCAGGTTATGTGGCAGCATCATGTCATAATCTGCATGAGCTATATAAGGCAGAGCAATTGGCACTGGATTTTGTCGTGTTATCACCTGTCATGCAAACATCCTCGCATCCAGAGGCAAAAACTTTGGGTTGGCTGCAGTTCAAAGAATGGGTAACTAAAGTAAATATTCCGGTTTTTGCATTGGGTGGAGTTGCCAGGCAAGATTATAAAAAAGCACTGGCATGTGGAGCGCAAGGGATATCCGGGATAAGTTTGTATAAAGGGTAAAAACTCAGGAATGTTGAATTTTCTGATGTTTGTTCAAATAGGTTGTTGTTCGTTTTACAATTCTTTGGCAGTTACTAACTAGCTCTACTAATGCATATGTGTAGAATAACTTTAACTTTCAGAGTAAAATCATGAAAGTCATTGCGAAATTTATCAGTGGATATTTGCTGTATCAGATTGTTTTTCCTGAGTGCATGATAGGCAGTGGAAGTCGTTTAATATTTCTTATATCCCCATATAAATCAGGAATTGCTCAAAAATAAAAATAAGTACTTGACGGTAGAAGAAGTGGATGTATAATAGCCGGCTCTCCAA
>CAYWLM010000026.1:0-31583 GCA_964459125.1 uncultured Methylomonas sp.
CAAAATACGGGGAAATCTAAGGCAGCCTAAAAATCGTTTTTCGACAGCCTAGGTCAGTCCCCTATTTAGTCAATAAAATATCAATATTTGGTTTTGTTGTTCCCAATAAATGTTGATTCTTTTAACAAATTTCTTCAGCTGCATATGAAGCGGAACAGGAGCGTTATGCGGTCAAAGTTTCTGGGGCCAAATCAAAGACAAAAAAGGCCGCCCGTAGGCGGCCGTAATGACGCCTTTGATTTTAATCTTTAGAAAATCACCGTTACTTCATCGGAACAGTCTGGTGTTCCAGTTTCACAAACCTTGTAGACATAGGTGGCACCGCCTTTAGTACCAATATTGTCAGTATAATTTCCATCATTTGTTGTGGTGAATAGATCTTCATTACGATAAATATAAACATCGCTACCGTTTGCTCCCGACCAAGTCAAATCAACATTGTGTTTACCTTTATCTTTAAAGCCAGTGGCTGATAAGGTAATTGGGGATGCGACGTCCGTGGTTGCTGAAGCAGTATCCGTATAGCCAGAATCGCCGGTGGCATTAAAAGCTTTAACCCGATAATAGTAGAGGGTTTCACTATCTAATCCAGTATCGGTATATCTGGTCGCATTTAGGCCGGCTGTGTCGATGACTGACCAAGCACTATTGTCCAGAGAGCGTTCAATAGTGAACCCAGATTCATTATTGGCGGTATCTGCCCAATCAATGGTGATTTGGCTGGATGAATCGGCACTAGCAGTTAAGCCGGTAGGATCATTTGGAACAGTGCCCCCGACAGCATTTTCAACGCGTATATACATGTGATCAACGACAATCGCTTGATGACTACGATAGCCTGCAGTTTGATCACTATCCCGAACCCGAACATTGATAACACCAGTGGTACCAGATAATATTGCACTTTGCTCGTTAGTATTGCTGCCGCTGAATACAGTAAATGCGGATTCAAAGTTGCCGCCATTGACAGAAACTTCAAATATGAATGCATCTTCAGAGCCGCCGGTGACCCAGGCATTGGCAAACAGACTGACAACATTGCCGCCACTGATATTAAATGTCCAGGTATGGGTTAAATAATCATAACGATTCTGAGGTCTGCCGCCACTGTCTCTTTCGGTAATGCTTTGGACACTGTCATCATCAGCTGCAGTGGCTTGATAGGTGCCACTGACAGTCCCGGACGAAGGGGTTTCACTGATGGCAGTATAATCAATAAAAGCAGGTGGACTACTGGTTGTTGCAGACGTGCTTACGTAAGCTGAATCGCCAGCGTCATTAACTGCTTTTAACCGATAAAAATACTCGGTGCTGTGATCCAGCCCATTATCGGAGTGGCTGGTGCTACTAGCGGGCAGGGTAGCAATTAAACTCCAACCGGTAATGACATCTAATGAACGTTCGATAACAAAACTGTTTTCGTTATCGGCAGTGTCGATCCAGGTCAAGTTTATCTGTGAAGTAGAGTTTACTGTTGCACTAAAATTACTGGGGTTAGCTGGTATCGTTTCTGCGTCTGTAGTCGCAGATTCTGTTGCCGATGCGGTATTTTCATTAAGAGAACCATCTCTGGCTTTGACCTGAAAACCGTAACTGTTACCGGCAGCCAAGCCATTTGCAGTAAAACTGGTACTGGTTTGCCAGCCGCTATCGGCACAGCCTTGCCCGCCGCTAACACATAAGAAATTATACTCGACAAAACCGGAATCATCGCTTGCCGTAACCGCTGTCATAGTAATAGCATATTTGCCTTGTGCAGCAGGAACTGAGGCCCACGTCATTGTAGTGGGTGTCGGGGCAGTGGTATCCGGATTCTGTGGAACCACAGACCCGAAAATATAATAAAATCCCAAGCTCCCATAATCTGTGTATGGCGAGAAACTATTGCCTACGCCTGTAATACCTAAATAGTAGCGCCCTTGCGATACAGTGGTGCTGATATCTGCACGCGTGTCATTTGTTGGATCACTACTGGTAATTGCATCACCTGTAGCATCGTAAAGCGTAGCCTGGATATCCAGGTTAGCACCACGATCATTAGAGGGGCGTTCAAAAGCATCCCAGGCCGGTATAATTGATAACGACACGGTACCCGCGGCAGCATCAAAATAAAACATATCGACATCACTGCGCAGTTCGATAATGCCTTTATTATCCGGGTTGTTATTAAAAGGATCGGTTTCGGGGTTGGTCGAGGGAATATTGCCTGCACCATCGACAAGCAATGCCGTGGCGGTTGTTATGGAGTCACCATGATCATCAACTCGATAGCCCATTTTGTTATCCATAATGGCCAGATCATCCTGTGTATTATCAGCGCCGGAATATTCTCCCTTACTCCATTGGGATACGTTACGATTATAACCGGTTCCCATAATCGGTCCCCAGCTCACTAGGCCACTACCGTGTCCGCCATAGTATGAGTTGCCATACTGTGTGTCATGTCCCATGCCCTGGTTGTGACCAAATTCATGTGAGGCAGCTTCAGCCAGGAAAGGTGGAAAAACATAACCGGAAGAGGATGCGGTAGCCGGATAGTAGTATACGAGCGCTGGTGAATATAAGTTGACGTAAGAACTGGAACCAAACACATTGACATAAGCTACACCTCCCGCACCTGATGCGGGCATGGAATTTCCATTGGCATCGACATCTCCACTGGTAAATAGCAATCGCCCGGTAGTTGAGGTAAAACTACTGGGTTCTTCGGTAGTGACGTCTACGTCAAACGGTGCATAATCTTCAGCAACACGATGCCAGATTTCGGCTATATCATTTAATTCTGAAGTAGTGAATGCACTATCATCATCGGTAAAACTATTGTCATAGGCTATTGCGTGTAGATCAATAGTAGTCCAGGCACTAGTTGCAGGAATGATGTGACCATCAAAGTCTAAATAAACGACATTGCTGGAACCGGGCTTACTGTGTAAAAAAAAAGTATCAGCAGGGGCAATAGCTTCCGCTGCTGGTGCTCCGGTTGCTTCAGAACCTGTTGTCTCTGCTGTTAATTCCGGTAAAAAGGTATCAGCATAAAAGATACCCCCTGTTGCATCGACGCGAAGAAATTCAACATCCGAAGCCGGAAAGGTTAAGTTCTGTAACCATTCTAATGCCCGGCTACGCGCTTCAGCAGGTAAGGCTTCGATATTTGAACGAAAAAGTCCTGGCGGCAAATCAGAAATATGTGCGGGTTCACCCAGGCCATAAGCTTTGGCATGTTCAGGAGGAGCTGCCATCAACGCACTTGAGCTGAGTAACAGTGCGAAAATGCAGGTTTTTAATACTAAAGATTTAAATGTCATTGGTTATATCCTTTTTGTTTAGCCAAATTAATTATCATATCGTCACTTTGTAGATGACAAAAATTTTTAAAAAGTTGCTATAGAGCCTCTTGCAAAACTCAAAAAATCGAGGTGCGTTATTAATCTGAATAGCCAAAAAAAGAAAAACTTGCTCAAAAAAATCTAGATACATCGATAAGTTAGCAAGTTACACGATACATTATCACAATACTGGCTGAATATCCTATGATCATTATTTCCTTGATGTAAGAACAAATAGGCAAACTCGATTGAATGGATATTGAGTAGATGATATGGATGTATATGAATTCATCTGTTCAATCAAGTGTCATGGAATGACTCGTCCCGCTTCCTAAACGACTTTACATGAGTCATGATATTTATTTTACAACAAACATTAAAACAGGAGGACAAACCATGAACAATAATACCGCAAAAGGACCAGTTGCTGTGTAAGACAAGATACTCTCTTAGAGGGTACTGATATTACACTTGATTCTTAAAACCAGCTAAGCGACGTCAGTGTGTTGTTTAACGGTTTGTATTCAGCTCCTACCCAGCCCTTATACGATGAAGCTTTGATAATCGAAAATATCTGTTGGTAATCCATATTGCCAGTGCCTGGTTGATGTCTGCCTGGGCAATCAGCAAATTGAATATGGCCTATTTTATCGGCATATTGCGCAATAAAACTTGCCGGGTCTTCCTGCATCATTAACATATGATAAATATCATACTGCATGAATAAGTCCGGGTGATTTATTTCCTGCATAATAGCTAACATCTGTTCGCTACTATGGATAATGAAGTCAGGCATATCGACGGTATTAATCGCTTCAAACACTGTTTTAATACCTAGGGGCGAAAAGGCGTCGATGGCGTAACGCAAGTTTTCTTTAAAGGTCTGTTGATATAAAGCAAGCCTGGCCTTATCCAAACAACGCCCCGGCAGAATATTAATTGCATTGGGCTTGAGGATTTTTGCATAGGCAAGCGTTTCGGCTATGGTTGTTTTAAATTGCTGTTGCTTTTCAGGTACTGATGCCAAGCCTTCGCCGCCTTGTAATAAGTCATCTGCAGCAACATTAAACAGCACCAGTTGTAATTGATGTTTAGCTAGTTCTTGATGAATAGTATCAGCACTTAATTCATAAGGGAATTGAACTTCTACTGCGTTAAATCCCTGTTTTTTAGCTGCCTGGAAGCGCTGTTGTAAAGGAACTTCAGTAAATAATAAACTTAAATTAGCGGAAAAACGGAGCATAAAGTTTACCTATTGCTATAGAGCGGACTTCAGTCTGCTAGTGTAGATGTTAATTGGTACGCGGGCTAAAGTCCGCCTTACACAGCTTCTTCTAGCGGATTATGGTTTATATAATGACTAAGTTTCGCAAAATCCTGTAATGAAATAGTTTCTGCACGTAAAGTAGGATCTATATCCAATGCACTAATATTAGCTTCAGTAATCAACTTTTTCAGTGAATTACGTAAGGTCTTTCGTCTTTGTGAAAAGGCGGTAGTGACCACGGTATTCAACATTTTAATCGAATCGACAATGACCGGTGGCTGTGCATGCGGCACCAGACGTACAATTGAGGACATCACTTTGGGTGCTGGACTAAAGCTTTCGGGTGGTACATCAAATAAATGTTCTGTCGCACAGTAGTACTGCATCATAATGCTGAGCCGGCCATATTTTTTACTACCTGGGTCGGCGCAGATTCTATCCACAACTTCTTTTTGCAGCATAAAAGTCATATCGGCAATACGCGGGGTATTTTCCAGCAGATGAAACATTAACGGCGTAGAAATATTGTAGGGCAGGTTGCCTAAAATATGCAGCTTTTCATCAGCTTTTGCTAAAGATGAAAAATCAAACTTTAATGCATCTGAACTGTGTATGGTTAAATTACTGTACTGTTTAAATTTATACTGCAGTAAGCGTACTAAATCCCTGTCTAATTCAACGACATCAAGTTGTACGCCGCTTTTCAATAAAGGTTCGGTTAATGCGCCCTGTCCCGGGCCAATTTCTACCCAGTGCTGGTCCTGGTCATAAAAAAGCGAGCCTAGAATATTGTCAATAATATACTGGTCATGTAAAAAATTCTGCCCAAAACGTTTACGTGCTTTATGTGCCATAGTGTATTGTAATCAAGTGCTAAAAATATAACTTATTGTGTATGCATTGCTGAGCTGGCAGACATCTGTATCGCGGTTTGCAATGCGAATACCAGACTGCTAACTTCTGCTTTACCGGTACCAGCGAGATCTAAAGCAGTACCATGATCAACCGAGGTACGGATAATGGGCAGGCCTAAGGTAATATTAACTGCTTTACCAAAGCCTTTGTATTTTAAAACGGGTAATCCCTGGTCATGATACATAGCCAGTACAGCATCAGCCTTATCCAGATATTTAGCAGTAAACAAAGTATCTGCAGGGAGTGGGCCTTGTAAACCAATACCGTCTAGACGACATTGATCTAGCGCCGGTTCAATCACCTCAATTTCTTCTCGTCCTAAATGACCGCTTTCACCTGCATGGGGATTAAGCCCACAGACTAAAATATGCGGCTGCTGCAATCCAAAACGATGGCGTAAATCCGCATCCAATAAATGGATAACTGTTAATAATGTTTCCCGGGTAATTGCTTTGCTAACTTCGGATAAGGGTAAATGAGTTGTTGCCAGGGCGACACGTAAACCTTCAGTTGCCAGCATCATTACAGGATGGCCGCCAGTTATAGCGGCAATATATTCGGTATGTCCGGTAAACGCTATGCCCGCATCATTAATAATTCCTTTATGTACAGGTGCTGTGACCATTGCGGTAAACAACCCGTCTAGGCAGCCCTGAGTGGCCAGTTCAATGGTTTGTAATACGTAATGACTATTGTTTTTATTTAATATTCCACAGTTTACCGTCTCACTTAGATCGCAGGGGAAAACCGTTAATGCGCCTGCGACATGCCGTTGGATTTTTTGTTGCGCATTAAAAATATTAATACTCAGAGGTAAATCGAGTTGTTTTGCGCGTTGTTGCAGTAACTCCGGGTCTGCAATAACAATCAATTCACAGGCGAGTTCATATTGCGCTAACTGTATGCATAAGTCGGGGCCAATGCCGGAAGGTTCGCCTGATGTTAAAGCGATGCGGGGGAGAATTGTTGTCAAGGTTATTATTTAGTAATCAAAAAATAGGCATTTTAGCATCAAACCTAAATTCGCGTTCCTGCATAAATAATAATTTCAGTTGTTCAATAGCTTAAAATAATATATTATCCAAACAGAACGAACGTTAGGTAGGTATGTATTGTGAGCGCAAAAGAAAATATTTTACAGATAGCGGTGACGCTATTTTCTAAACAAGGTTTTGATGGCATGTCTATGCGAAATCTCGCAAAGGCCTCAAATATGAGCACTTCTGCTGTATACCATCATTTTCCCAATAAACAGGCTTTATATCTGCAAGCTATGCATTTTGCCTTTGCTAAACAGGTAAGTGCATTCGATGCAGTGTGGCAAGCCGAGCTAGGGGCAGAGGAAAAACTCAGTAACTTTATTAGATGTCTAACTGAAGTGTTAACAACAGATATTGATTTCAGACGCCTTATGCAAAGGGAGTTGCTTGATGCTGATGATGAGCGCATGCAGCTTCTGGCTAAACAGGTTTTTCAGGAACAGTTTAATCAGTTAATGAGCGTCATTGAACAAATCAGTGGCTCACAACAACAGGTTCATTTTAGCGCATTAAGCGTGATTGCTCTGGTCTGCGATATTGTTCAAATGCAACCATTGAGCAAGCATTTGCCAGGCTGGCAGGCAGAACATGAGCAGGTAGATTTTATTGCTGATCATGTGTTGAATTTAGTAATTAGTGGAATTAAGGCCAAAGGAAGTCAATGATGAAAAAAAATGTGCTATCAAACGGATTCAGCATATTTGCAGTTAATCATCCGTGGTGGGTTTTGCTGTTAAGTTTATTTTTTATTGGACTTAGTGGGGCGGGAATAAAAGGACTGGAATTCACTAATAATTATCGAGTATTTTTTGGAGAAGATAACCCGCAGTTGTTAGCCTTCGATGTGTTACAGAATACTTATAGCAAAAGTGATAATGTCATGATTCTGGTAGAGCCTGAGAATGGCGATATGTTTACCAGAGAAAATCTGCAGGCCATTGTGGAATTAACTAAAGCAGGGTGGCAATTACCTTATTCCAGCCGTGTCGATTCGATTAGTAATTTCCAGCATACTATTGCCGAGGGAGATGATCTGATTGTTGCTGATTTAATCATCCAGCCACTGCAAATGACTGATGAGCAATTGCAATATGTGAAGCAGGTTGCCTTGAACGAGCCTTTACTGTCAGATCGATTGGTATCCAAAACAGGGCATGTGTCCGGTGTTAATATTACTATGCAATTGCCGGGGACCAACCCGATGGAAGCGATGGAAATTGCTACTTTAGTACGAGAAATGGCGGCTGAGTTTAGTGCAAAGCATCCTGATTTGACGCTGCACCTAAGTGGCATGGTAATGATGAATAATGCTTTTGGTGAAGCTGCCTTGAAAGATAATTCCAGACTGATTCCTCTTATGTACGGTATTGTCTTGGTAGTATTAATCTTTTGTTTGCGTTCTTTTACCGCAACATTGAGTGTTGTTTTGCTGATTGTTTTTTCAATTATTAGCGCTTTAGGTCTGGCGATATATGCAGGTGTAAAATTAACGCCGACCTCAGCGATGGCCCCCACGGTTATTTTAACTATGGCAGTCGCTGATTGTGTGCATTTATTAATCACTTTTTTGCATAATATGCGCCTGGGACATGAGAAAAAACTGGCCATGCAGGAAAGCTTGCGTATTAATTTTCAGCCTATTATGTTAACCAGTGTCACAACGGCAATTGGATTTTTGAGTCTGAATTTTAGTGATGCGCCTCCGTTCAAGGATTTAGGTAATATAGTCGCTTTAGGGGTAATGATTGCTTTTGTCTTATCGATTACTTTATTACCGGCATTGATGACTATATTGCCTGTCCGAGTTAAACAAAAAGATGAATTAAATAATTCTGCGATGCAACATCTTGCATCATTTGTTATTAATCACCGGAAAGCTTTATTAGTAGGAAATACACTATTGGCTGTGATTTTAATAAGTTTTATTCCGCGTAATGAAATTAATGATGAATTTGTAAAGTATTTTGATCAAAGCATTGAATTCAGACGTGCGGCAGATTTTTTAAATGATAATTTAAGTGGTATCTACAATATTGAACTTTCGATTGATACGGGTTCAACAGGGGGTATAAGTGAACCAGAGTTTTTAGCAAAAGTTGAACAGTTCAAACTTTGGCTACAGCAACAGCCTGAAGTCGTACATGTAAATAGCATTACCGATACCTTCAAGCGCTTAAATAAGAATATGCATAGTGATCAGCAAGAATGGTATAAATTACCAGAAGAGCGTGATTTAGCGGCACAGTATTTATTGTTGTATGAAATGTCATTACCTTATGGCCTGGATTTAAACGATCAGATAAATATTGATAAATCAGGTATTCGAGTGGTTGCCAGTCTGAAAAACTTATCCACCAATCAAATGCTGGATATTGAACAGCGCATACATAACTGGATAGACCTCAATTTAAGTGAATATACTATTAATGCCGCCAGCCCGGTATTAATGTTCTCGCATATCGGCCAGCGTAATATTATTCGCATGTTAATCGGTTCATTAGCCGCTTTAGTCTTGATTTCCATGATTTTGATAGCTGCTTTTCGCTCCTTTAAATTAGGCTTAATTAGCTTGATACCCAATTTAATACCTGCAGGGATGGCATTTGGAATCTGGGGGTTAATTGATGGTCAGGTCGGGCTTGGGCTATCAGTCGTAACCGGTATGACAATTGGCATCGTGGTCGATGATACAGTGCATTTTATTAGTAAATATCGCCGTGCCAAAGTTGAAAAAGGTTTATCTTCAGAAGCAGCAGTACGTTACGCGTTTTCTACTGTAGGTGTGGCATTATGGGTGACCTCGTTAGTTTTAGTCAGTGGTTTTATCGTACTTTCGACTTCTTCCTTTTTAATGAATAGTGGAATGGGTTTAATGACAGCGATTACCATTGCGGTCGCATTAATCATGGACTTTTTATTTTTACCACCCATTTTGATGACGCTGGATAAAGAGCCTGGTTAGATGTAGTCGGGCGGATTTTAGTCCTCAACTCTGGCTAATGCAGCCAGAAAACAGATTGACCATCGATATTAAGTGAGCACAGAGCATAATTAATTTTAGCGGACTGAAGTCCGTTCTACCTTGTTTTTGATTAGGAGAAAGAGAAAATGAAAAAAATAGTTATTAGTTTATTATTTTGTTTGCTGCCAGGGATCAGCTTTGCAGCGGAAGTAACCAGCGAACAAAAGGGGCTGGAAATCATGCAAGAAGTAGATAAGCGTGATTTAGGCTGGGGGGATATGGCCACCGACATGAAGATGATACTTAAAAATAAAAATGGCGATGAGCATGTACGTGATTTAAAAATGACTAGCCTGGAAATGCAGGATGACGGGGATAAAAGTTTAAGTATTTTTGATAGCCCTAAAGATGTAAAAGGCACTGCCTTTTTAAGTTTTACACATGCATTGGAAGCGGATGAGCAATGGTTATATTTGCCGGCTCTTAAAAGGGTCAAACGGATTTCATCCAGCAATAAATCGGGGCCATTTCTGGGCAGTGAATTTGCCTTTGAAGATTTAACCTCATTTGAGTTAAAAAAATATAAATATAATTATCTGCGTGATGAAGTGATTGATGGTATTGACTGCTTTGTCATTGAAACATTGCCGCAATACGAACACTCGGGCTATGCTCGCAGTTTAGTCTGGGTAGATAAAGAGCGCTATATTCCAATCAGAATTGATTATTATGACCGTAAAAATGCACTGTTAAAAACACAAACATTTAGCGATTATCAGCAATATTTAGGGCAATACTGGCGTGCAGGAACATCATTAATGGAGAATCATCTAACAGGGAAAAGTACCATTTTACTCTGGGAGAACTACACTTTTCGTACGGGTTTAACTGAACGTAATTTTGATCAAAGCACTTTAAAGCGTTCACGATAATATTTAAACAGTGTAAGTTGTGTAAGATTTTTTTTGCCTGGCAAAGAATCTTGCACGACATTCTAATTGCCCATAGAGAATAACAGTTCAAGAGATGTTTAGTGCAAAATAAGCAATGCTATTGGCTGATTTTATGTCTGCTATGGATGAAGCCACTTGTTGCCTGGGAGGTATCCGGCTATGTCGGTATCGAAGATACGGTCTTTTATGATCTGCCCTTGGATTCCCGGCAATACATGAACTACCTGTCAGGAGTCATAGAAGCAGAACTCTATCATGACTGGGATAATGGCAATCAGATCTTTGCTTTTGTGCCTTATTTCCGGGGCACCCAATATGATAGTAATAGCACCTACTTTGATATACGTGAACTAACCTGGGTCAAAGCAGCTGAAAACTGGGAGTTACGTCTAGGAATTCGCAAAGTTTTTTGGGGTGTTACTGAGTCAGTTCATCTGGTTAATATCATTAATCAGCGCGATATGGTGGAAAATATTGATGGCGAAGAAACGCTTGGTCAACCAATGATTAATTTTGCCTGGATTCAGGATTGGGGAACCATCGATTTGTTTTTATTGCCGGGTTTCCGGGAAATGCAATTTAAAGGAGTGGCAGGCAGGCCAAGAAGCCAGCCTGCAGTAGAGGGTAGTCAGGCAAAATTTGATAAAAATGGTTTTGAGAGGCAAATGTCCTATGCGGTACGCTGGTCACATTCTATCGGCGACTGGGATATCGGTTTATCCCATTTTTATGGCACCAGTCGTGATCCGGTTTTTCTGCTGGAACAGGATTCAGCAGGGCAGCTCTCGATCATTCCTTATTATCAGAACATCAATCAAACCGGGCTGGATGTGCAGGCAACGATCGAAAGCTGGCTATTAAAGCTGGAAATGATTGTGCGCGTGAGTGAGATGGATACTACGTTTGCAACGGTGGCAGGTTTAGAATATACCTTTTTTAATATCGGTGAGACCGGGCTGGATATCGGATTACTGGCAGAGTATCTGTATGATAGTCGCGGCTATTTTGCACCGACAGCTTTTCAGGATGATTTTTTTACCGGAATACGTTTTGCTTTAAATGATGCGCAAGATTCGCAGATTCTGGCAGGTGTGATTGTAGACAGTAATACGTATGCGCAATTTTATAATATTGAAGCCAGCCGGCGTTTTTTTGATAGTTTCACATTAGAAGTTGAGGCGCGTCTTTTTAATGGTGCATCACCTGGTGATCGTGCGTATATGTTCCGCAATGATAGCCACTTCAGGTTTCAATTAAGTTATCATTTTTAAGTATCGAGTGATAACTCGGTATGGCTGATACCTTTTGCAACTTGCAGGGCGGTGCTTTTAGCAAGTCATTCGATAGTTATTGGCGGGGTGGTAAAGCACCGCCCTACAGCTGACTTCCTGCAAGCTGCAATTATTAATGCTCTAACGGCGGTTGAGCCGGCCCGGTTGCATTAATAATAACATGATCTCCTGTATGCAAGATGCCCGGATTATCATGTAATGCATTTTGCCCAAAAAAAACCTGATTATCCCATTTTCTGGTACGTCCCAGGGTGCGTAGTGGTTCTTTGTCGATAAGCGCTGTATCAGGGTCGATCTGGGGTATCGAACAACGCGAGCAGGGTTTAGGTAATCTAAAAGAAATCTCGCCTATACTGATGTTACGCCAGATATCTTCAGCATAAGCAGTACAATCGCTAATCACCAGATTAGGACGAAAACGGCGCATTGAAAGTGCTAAATTCATTTGCTGATTTAATAATTCCAAAGATGCCGCAGCAACAATCAGAAACGGAAAGCCATCGCTAAAAGAAGTTTGATCATTTGCCAGCGCATATTTTTGATCAACAGTACGAATATTTTCATCCGCTTGATAGACCAGCGAGCAAGGGAATTTTAGAAAATCACTAAACCACTGGCTTGCCTGCTGATTAATTTTTTGAGCTAAACATTGATCATGCCAGATAGTAACTTCCTGTGTCGTATCTATAGCAGGAGGTTCAAGCATGATTTTTAAGTCAGCCTGATCAGGTGCCGAGACAATAAGTTGCTGAGCTATAATACGGGTTTTTATCAAAGCCATTTTAGGCAGGCGGCGTTGAGATAAAAACTGCTGCTGTGCATCGACCAGCATCCATTTTCTATCGTATTTTAGACCGGTCTGGGTGACTTCCCACTGGTCTACCTGGATACCTGCAAGGGATTTAATAGGGTAAATAAAAATTTGACTTAAAAAGGGCATGGTTTGACACCAGAAGCAGAATTACACAAGGGAATTTATCGCATTTAATATATAATAAAAATACTTATTGATATATATACTTCGCGCGGCCACATATGCGGTTTTCTAGCGGCCGATTTTAGTCGATAGCCGCGTTGCTGAAACAGTTGCGTAGCTTGCTATGCGCCTGTTTCAGCGCCTTGCTCTCGACTAAAATCAACTCGCTATACAACCGCATCCGTGACCGCGCGAAGTATAGACTACACACTCCTGAATTGATTAACTCGAATAATTAATAAAAATGCTTACTGTCCGATTATTACTATTTTATCTACTTTTATTGTCACTGGTTTGCAGTAACAGGCTAATAGCGAGTGAGCAGCAAGAAATCAAGATTGCTTATCTCACACAAGAACAACAAGTACCGTCAGCTTTGTCAAATCTTGAACCCTTTATTACAGATAAGGGTTTGCAAGGCGCGTTATTAGGTTTAAAAGATAATAATACCACCGGTCAGTTTACCGCCCAGAACTATTTATTAGAACAAGTTATCGTGCCTATTGATGGCGATGTTAAACAGGCATTTGCTGAAATACTCGAGCAAGGCGTGCGACTTATTATTGTCAATTTACCAGCAGAGCAGTTGCTGCAATTACATCAACTCAATAATAATCAGGCATTACTCTTTGATGTGGCGACACGCACTGATGCTTTTCGACATAATCAATGTTTAAGCAATGTATTGCACTTATTACCCAGCCGCGCCATGCGTGCAGATGCATTAGCACAGTATATGTTGAAAAAACGCTGGAATCGTTGGTTTCTAGTGACAGGGAATACTGCTGAAGATGCATTATATGCTCAAGCAATTAAGCGTTCGGCTAAACGCTTCGGCATGAAAATCATCGCTGAAAAAAAATGGCTACATACCTATGATGCCAGACGTACAGCGCAGTCCGATATTCCGGTGTTTACTCAGGTAGATGATTATGATGTGCTAGTGGTTGCCGATGAACAAGGCTTATTCGGTGAATATATTAGCTATCGTAGCTGGTTGCCCAGGCCAGTAATCGGCACGCAGGGTTTAGTGGCCACAGCATGGCATCGTACTCACGAACAATGGGGCGCAGTACAAATTCAAAATCGTTTTAAAGCTCTGGCCAATCGGTACATGCAGGAACAGGATTATGCTGCTTATTTAGCTGCTCGAGCAATCGGCGAGGCGGTCACTCGTACCCGGGCGGTAGATGCTGTATCAGTAAAAGCCTATTTATTAAGTGATCGTTTTAAATTACAAGGCTATAAAGGCAAGCCGCTTAGTTTTAGAAGCTGGAATGGACAATTACGTCAACCCGTTTTACTAGCTGCGCCAACCTCATTGGTGATAGCTGCACCGCTGGAGGGCTTTTTACACCCGACAAATGAATTAGATACCTTAGGCTACGACCAGCCAGAAACACACTGCCAATAGGAATAAATATGCATACTAAAGTATTAATCAGCGCAGGGCTTTTGTTATTTTCAATAGTAAGTAGCGCAGAAACAGTGTTTGTCAGTTTAGAAAAAGATAATGCCATCGCAGTAGTAGATCCCATTGCAGGTAAACTTATCAAGACTGTCAATATCGGACAAAGGCCGCGGGGTATACAATTAAGCCCGGATGCGCAGACGCTGTATATTGCCACTAGCGATGACGATACCGTACTTGAGGTCGATGCGAATACGTTAGCAGTGAAAAGCAAACTGCCTTCCGGTGAAGATCCGGAAACCTTTGCCATCAATTCGGCAGGCACACACATGTATGTCTCTAATGAAGATGATAATCAGGTCACAGTAATAGACTTACTAACCAGGCAAGCGATACATACAATAAGTGTAGGTGTTGAGCCTGAAGGTATTGCCGTTAGTCCGGATAATCTCTGGATAGTCAGTGCTTCGGAAACCACTAATATGGTGCACTGGATTGATGCTAAAACGTATGAAATCAAGGCGAATACGCTGGTCGATCCGCGGCCCAGGGCGTTAAGTTTTACCGCAGATGGGCAGCAATTATGGGTGACTTCTGAAATTGATGGTACCTTAATGATTATTGATGTTGCGACTAAGGAAATTAGTCAGAGAATTCATTTTGCAGTGCCTGGATTAGGTAAAGAAAAAATTCAGCCAGTGGGGGTGGTCGTCGATAAAAAACGGCAATGGGCTTATGTTGCATTAGGCCCAGCTAATCGGGTAGCTGTTGTTAATGCCCAGACATATGAAGTAGAAAAGTATCTATTAGTGGGTGCACGAGTCTGGAATCTGGCTTTCTCACCTGAGCAGAAGCGTTTGTATACTACCAATGGCGTGAGTCATGATATTTCAATTATTGATTTAGACGATCATAAAGTAACCAAATCTATAGCAGTAGGACGTTACCCGTGGGGATTAGCAGTAAAGCCTTGATTAATCATCTGCAGCGCGGACTTTAGTCCCCTAGTTCCTGCTGTTTTATAGCACCAGGCCAAATCGTCTTACACATTATCAGGATAATAATGGCTCAAAAATTAGCATTACAAATAACGGATTTAAATTTTTCCTACGGCAATAAACAAGTTCTGCATGATTTGACATTCACCGTTGCAGCAGGGCAGTGTTGTATTTTTCTGGGCCCGAATGGGGCGGGGAAAAGTACGCTTTTTTCCCTGATTACCCGTTTGTACGCACATAAACAGGGTGATATTCATCTGGCAGGTTTTAATATTCACAAGCAGCCGCTAAAAGCATTGGCACAGCTAGGCGTCGTATTTCAGCAAACAACCCTGGATCTTGATTTAAGCGTACAGCAAAATTTGCGCTATCATGCTGCTTTGCAGGGGATGAGTAGAAAAAAGGCTAATCTGGGTATACAGGAGCAATTAGAGCGCCTGGGCATGTATGAGCGGCGCAAAGAAGTCGTGCGACAGCTGAATGGTGGGCACAGGCGGCGTGTCGAGATAGCACGCGCATTAATGCATAAGCCTGGCGTGTTGTTACTGGATGAGCCGACGGTAGGATTAGATGCTCCGAGCAGGCACGCGATTGTTAAGCATGTGCATCAACTGGTACAGGATGGCGACTTGGCAGTGCTCTGGGCAACACACCTAATGGATGAAATCTATGCTTCTGATAAAGTAGTGCTCATTCATCAGGGCGCTGTAAAAGCTGAGGGCGCGGTGACAGATATAATTCAGCAGGCACAAACTGATAATATTAATGATGCTTTTTTTAAATTAACTCTGGGAAAAGGCTGATGCGTATATATCATTACTGGTTTGCCCTATGGGGTATTGTATTTCGCGAGTTATTGCGTTTTGTTAAACAAAAAGAACGATTTTTATCTGCATTAGTCAGACCATTGATCTGGTTATTTGTCTTTGCAGCAGGTTTTAGAGCGGCATTAGGGATTGCCATTATTCCACCTTATGAAACTTATATACTCTATGAAGTGTATATTACTCCGGGCTTAATCGGTATGATCCAGCTATTCAATGGAATGCAAAGCTCCTTGTCTATGGTTTATGATCGAGAAATGGGGAGTATGCGTATATTATTAGTCAGCCCTTTACCGCGCTGGTACTTATTAATGTCAAAATTACTGGCAGGTGTTTTTGTTTCTATACTGCAAGTCTATGTGTTTTTGGCAATTGCCTGGTTTTATGAGATTCAGGCACCTTTAGAAGGCTATTTGTGGTTACTGCCTGCCTTGATGCTCTCAGGGTTAATGCTGGGTGCATTAGGCTTATTGCTGTCATCATTTATTAAGCAACTGGAAAATTTTGCCGGGGTTATGAATTTTGTTATTTTCCCCATGTTTTTTATGTCGACTGCATTATACCCTTTATGGAAGTTACAGGAATCCAGTGCATGGCTGTATAAATTAGCAGAATATAACCCTTTTTCTCAAGCAGTTGAGTTTCTTCGCTTTGCGATGTATGCTCAATACAACCAACAGGCTTTTATTTATACAGCAGTTGCATTTGCGCTATTTTTTATACTTGCTATGATAGGTTATAATCCTTCCAAAGGAATGATGAAAGGGAAAGGGCGTTAATTTTGAAGTATAATAAGTTGATGTTTTCCAAGTATATAGTAAATTCATTTAGTTGCTGAAAAAACAACTGGATAAATAATAAAAATAACTATTTAGATAATGAGGAGTCACCCATGAGTGAATATAAATCAACTGAAGAAGAAATAGAAAATTTAAAGGAAACTGCTGAAAAAGCAGTAGATGCTATAGAGGATGCTGTTGAAGAAGCAGTAGATGCTGTAGAAGATACTGTAGAGGATGCGGTTGAAAAAGCAAAGCCTCCTTTAATGAAACTTAAAGATGAAAACCCTAAAGTGTTTTTTGGAGGTATTGCCGCCATCGTAATAGTTGCTGGCATATTTCTCTTTTCAGGTGGCGATTCTAAAAAGTTGCAAGCACCACAAATAGCTCATGCGGTCGGTCAGACATATTCTCTGCAAGCGGCTAATGCATTGCCTGATTCTGGTATAACATTAAAGATTTTGAAAATACCTGGGCAAATGGCTGCCTTTGATAGTGAAAGTGAAGATGTAGTTTGTAATGCACCAACAGGGACTCGAGCTACTATCACAAGCTTTCAGGAAGCTTTTGGCAAGAAAAATCTTTTTGCTCAAATAGAGATATTGGACGAAGTGGGTGATTGTCGTAAAGGCGTTAAAGGCTGGACATTGACTTCAAATTTGAAATAAATTGAAATAATTTATTAGGGGATATTGACAGAATCTATAATATCTTTATAATAAGCAATTCAATCAGAGCGGGAATAGCTCAGCTGGTAGAGCACAACCTTGCCAAGGTTGGGGTCGCGAGTTCGAATCTCGTTTTCCGCTCCAAAAGATTTAAAAAGCCGCGACACTCGCGGCTTTTTTATTGCGATTTAAAGGCTGCGTAGCAAAGTGGTTATGCAGTGGCCTGCAAAGCCATCTACGCCGGTTCGATTCCGGCCGCAGCCTCCAAAAAAAGAACCATTCATACAAGACATCTAGATGCGGGAATAGCTCAGCTGGTAGAGCACAACCTTGCCAAGGTTGGGGTCGCGAGTTCGAATCTCGTTTTCCGCTCCATATTTATTTCAGTCATATTATCTTTAACCCTACCGAGGGTTAACCCCCAAGAATACATAATGATAAACCGCTTAGCGTAAAATTCCTGATAGTGTAGGTGTTTGGCACGTAAAGTGATTCAGTGAGCTCAGGCCTTGTGTGAAATAATTACTGTCAGCCATTTTGGCTTAATTAATCCTGACTTGGTACTATACTGTGTATTTTTTAAGGTGTAATAATAATGAGCAGATATTCAAAAAAACAACAGACATCCCCTGAAACTCATGATGAGGCGCTTAAAATTGCTAACGCAACGCAACGGCCAGGGCAAACAAAAGATCAGACTAAGCTAATAGCCCAAGGTGTTCAAAAGGGAATAGAGCTATATAAAAAACAGCAAAAAGAAAGGTCACGAGAGCTTAGTAAGAAGCTTAAAAAAGTGACGGGCAAGTTAAGCCAGTTAGATGAAAAGCCAGAGCATGAGTTAGATACAGAAATTATTTATCGCCAAAGTTATCTGCCATGGATTTTATTGCTGTTAAGCTGGGGCGGTTTTGCTGCTTATCTAATACTGACTAAGATTTGACCTGAGAATAATTAAATAATCAGCTTGTCTGGTTAATTTTTTTATAAAAATTCAAGGTAAGCATTGTGTTTGCTTTCCCTCTCAATATTAACAATCAGGTTTGACAGTTTGATTCTTTCTGATCGTCTAATTACACAACGACTTCCCTTGAGCCTATGTTAAAAAATCTATGACGGCTGTTTGCTTGTCTCATTCATAGTGAATAACTACTTTATGCTTATCTTTAGTCGGTTCGATCTTGTCGATTACCGGTCCTCTAAATGCCAAACTCTCGCTAGGATGTTAAATTTCATTTAGTGGCTTAAGCATACTTTGCAAGAAATCTTATATTTAGCAGCCCTTTTTTGTACATCATGCTATAGACGAGCCCATTAATTTCCCTTAATTGGCACTTATGCTGGTTTCAGGAAAGGGATCTTTAGTTCGTTGTTTATCCTGTAATCTGTTGACCTGCTGCGCATATCATGACGTTTTAGTTTCTTAAGCTGTAATCAAGTTTCAAGGTATAATTAAATCTACAATTTTGCAGTGTACATTCTAAAAAGTTTGCTCGCTTATTACTGCGCTTCTTTACTTTTCTCTAAGCTGACTATAGCTTCATATTTATTCGCTTTATGTTAAAAAAATCTCCCTTTAAAAATTATCTCAATATTATTGTGCTGCTCATTGCGTGTAGCCCCTTAATATCTTTTGCATCCAATAATCCTGTTGTTGATATTCAAACTACTCAAGGGTTGATTAGCGTAGAATTAGCAGCAGATAAAGCCCCGTTAACTACGCAAAACTTTTTAAGCTATGTCGGTGAAGGTTTTTATGACGATACTTTGTTTCATCGGGTCATTGATAACTTTATGATTCAGGGAGGAGGGTATAGCGCCGCGCTAGAATTAAAAGAAACCCATGAAGCAATTGCTTTAGAGCTAGGTGAGGGTTTGCATAATGTACGTGGTAGCATTGCAATGGCGCGGCGTAGTAGCCCGGATAGTGCCAAATCACAATTTTTTATTAATACAGAGGATAATTTATCTCTTGATAACATAGGTTATGCTATTTTTGGCAAAGTTATCGAAGGTATGGATGTGGTCGATATCATTAGTGCCGTGGCAACAGAGTCAGTTTCAATTGAGGCAGGGTTATTACACAATATGCCACAACACCCCATCATTATTGAGGTCATGCGGCCACGAGCAGGGCAGTTAGAGTTTGTAGCTTTAAATGCTGTTTATACAACGGGTGAACTCGTTACAGTGCGCCTTGAGGAATCAATGCACAGGCTTGAATTACTGGATTTATGGGTTGCTGTAATGGGCGATGATGGACGGTTATTATATATAAGCCCAAACGGATTTTCATCTGTACCTGCCGTGTTTAAAGAGTTAGTTCCTGTGGACGAAACAAGTCACCCGATATTAAATTTTATGGTACCAGAAGGCCTGGCTGGGCAATACACTTTGCTGGCTATTTTTAATAAACCGGGTGCGGGGATCGAAGACTTGATGCATAGTTTACGCTCTAATATCGCGCGAATCAGTGTTGATTTTATTTTGGAATAAATTATGAAATTATTGTTTAAATTAATAGTTGCGCTGCTAATAGTCGGCCTGTGTGTTTATGTTGCTGCTGAGTTTTTAATGGAGTTTTGGTGGTTTCGTTCTTTGAATCTGGGTCCTTATTTTATCTTGCGGGAAAGTTATGAATGGCTGGTAAAAATTGGCACGACTATTCTGTTAACAAGTCTTGTTTACTTAAATTTTTCCTATATGCCACGCGCATTATCACTTCATAAAGAAAGTGATAATGAAGGTCTATTAGGGTTTTTGCAAAGGCATAAAAAGTTATTATGGCTAATATCTTTTTTGCTGGTTATACCGCTATTAATACCTGTTTATATTCATTGGGAAAGTTTTCTATTATATTATTTTGGTGCTAAATCTGAGCTTGTTGACCCGGTCTACGCTAAAGATATCAGTTATTATTTATTTTCCTATCCTGTATATACGCTGATTCAAAAAGAGTTACTCTGGATTTTTGCCGTATTAATAACATTGCTTGGATTTTTGTATCTGGTTTTTTATAGGAAACATAAGCACAAGCTGCAAGAATTTCCAGCTGCAGCCAAATTACATATTGCGTTATTAGTGGCGATTTTGATTATTCTGCAAATCTGGTCTATCGCTTTAGAGCGGATTGAGTTGCTGTATGAAGATAGGCATTTGCCTGTTTTCTTCGGACCAGGGTTTGTGGAAATGAACCATCAATTACCACTCATTATTTTAAGTTTTGTATTGTTCTTAGGGACAGCTGTCGCTACTATTTATAGCTTGTATAGCGGAAAAAAATATAAACTTGCTGTGGGTTTTGGGCTTGCTTACTTACTTGTGTTTACGCTAAAGCAGGTAGATGTCATACCAAATCTGATTGATGATTATTATGTTAGTTCCAATCCGGTTCAAGCGGAAGCTAAATATATTCAGCGTCATATTAAAGCGACTTCAGATGCCTTTAATTTTGCTGATATCACAGTGATAAATTATCCAATAGTACCCACTTTAACTGCATCTATAAGTAAAGAAATTATTAGCGAATTAAACAATATTCCGCTATGGGACAATGATTTGTTACTGCCTGTTTTCGAGCAATTACAAAGTATCCGGCCGTATTTTAGTTTTTATCAGATTGCTGTAGATCGTTATAATCTGGATGGTAAAAATCAACAAGTGAATATTGCTGCGCGGGAAATGGATTTCCCGAGTCTTGCTGTTCAGGCACAGAACTGGCGTAACCGACATCTTGTTTATACGCATGGTTATGGCATGATTATGTCGCCCTCCGATCAACAGGCAAATCAGCCCATGCAGTGGTTAATCAATAACTTTGGCCAGGATGTGAAATATGATGAATTACGTATAGATCGACCTGAAATCTATTATGGGCTGGCACAATTAAAATATGCAGTCGTACCTAATAGTGAATCATTAAAGCCTGAAAATAAAATATCAGGTGATATGAGCACTGATTATCAAGGAACCGGTGGTCTGCCCTTATCTTCATTATTGACTAAAGCAGTGGTCTCAATATTCTTTAAAGATGAGCGTTTGTTTTTTTCTGCGGGGATCAACAACGATAGCCGTATACTGGTGCGGCGTAATATTTATCAGCGAATTAAAGAGATTGCACCTTTTTTAATGCTGGATAATGATCCTTATCCAGTCTTGATCGATCATAAAATATACTGGATAGTTGATGCCTATACCACTTCTAAGCTTTACCCATTAGTTCAGCCAGTCAAGCTAGAAGGCTTAGGCTCAAGGAAAGATGCAACATCAGCAAAATTCAATTATGCCCGGAATTCAGTCAAAATTATAATTGATGCGTATAACGGATCGGTCGATTTTTATGTGGTTGATGATAAAGATCCATTAATTAAAACCTATCAACGACTTTATCCTGGCTTGTTTAAAGACTTTGCGCAGGTGCCCAAGCCTTTTATCAAGCATTTCAGTTATCCCATAGCCTGGTTTGCTTTGCAAATGCGCTTATATGCACGTTTTCATCAAACAGACCCGGTCATATTTTATCAACAAAGTGAGGCTTTAGAGTTTTCACATACGGGTGATAAACCTGGCCAGCCTTATTTTTTGACTATTGATATTGAAGAGCAGGAAAATACTAAAGCTGTAGAACAACAGAAATTTATTGCTGTTAATCTCTTTTCACCTTTAGGGCTGGATAATTTAAATTCGATTGCTATTGCAGGTTGTTTAAATGCTGAGCATTGTAATGATCATTATCAGGATGACATTTTTATCTATAAGTTTCCTCAAGATGTGCAAGTAGAAGGGCCTGCGCAGGTCAGTGCATTAATGAATCAAAACCCGGATATATCAAGGCAGTTTAGTTTGTGGAATCAGCACGGCTCTAAAGTCATTCGAGGCAGGATGATTATTGTGCCGGTAGAGCATGCTTTACTTTATATTCAGCCTTTGTATATACAATCGAGTTCAGCAGAGGGGTTTCCTAGTCTGGTGAAGGTGCTGGTTGCGCTGGATAGGCATACCGAAATGGCAGATTCCCTGGCCGAGGCTTTTGAGAAATTGCAGAAAAAAATAATGCCTACTCAAGGATCAAGGCTTGGAGGCATCTCAAACCCGACTGATTAGATTATTGTTTAAGTAGGCTGTTTTTGGGAAGGCTTTAGCTCGCACAGTATATTGTGCTGATATCTGTGTAAGCTAAAGACTGCTTCCTCATAGGCTACGCAATTTAATCATCATCCTTGCGTGCTTTTTTTTCCGGAATGGGCAATAAAGGCACATGGTAGCTTTGCAAGATTTTATTGATTTCCTGCTGGTTTTTGCTAATAAGTTCATTTAACTGAGCTTTACGAGCGTTATCGCCATAACGCACACCCATCGCCATAGAATAATCAAATTTCAGATTCAAAGCTGATTTCATCGGCAGTATTTTATAGGCATCTGGCTGTTGAGAGATGATATAAGCAGCCATCGGTCCCCATAAAATGACCATATCAATATTACCCGCCTGTAATTCTTTTTCTATCATCATGGCGGTGTTGTTTTCACTATCACCGGTCATGGTCTGGTAGGGAACACCTTGCTCTAATAATCCATTTTGTTGTAACCACGCGGTTCCTGGTCCGCGGTCGAACATTGCTATTTTTAAATGCTCTTGTTTAATAAGCGGGAGTGACCTGAGTTGTTCTGGAATAGTAATATTATCCCAGCCACGACCTTTAGCAATCAACAAAACATAGGTTGAATGATAATAAGAATCTGTTGTTGCGGTAAAGTCAAAACCTGCTGGTACGCCTATAATGACATCACATTTATATTGCTCAGTATCGCCAATGGTTGCTTTTAAGGTATTACGTACAAAACCAATGCGCTGAGGAAACCAATAATATTCAACTTGCTGATTAAGTTGTTTAGCAAACAGTTCGGCAATTTTATTTTCATAGCCGTCTTGTTTCTTGCTTGAATAGGGTGGGTTCAAAGGGTCGGCACACACTCGAAATTTTTCGCTTGCGTGGCTGGATAGTGCTACTGCACTTAATATTAAAGCAGAAATCAGTGATTTTGATGGATGTAAAGCTAACATGAGTAATCTTAAATTAAAGTAGGATGTGTAGGGTATGCATCGCATACCATTCAACATAAAGTAATACATAATATATACCCTACAGCAGAAACAAAAAAGCCCCGGCTAATAAAATATTAGCCAGGGCTTTTTAGGTTTAAGTTAATCTAAAAGATAGATTATCTTAGTTAGGTAATGCGAATACAGTAAATACACCACCTAATTTAGTGAAGGAGCTTAAGCTTCTATATGCTCCTACTGCACCTAGACCTTCAGAGTTTGAATCATCTTCACCTGAATCAAGTCCAGCTGCGATACCGATACCAGCCCAACCGCCGATACCTGAAAGTACGCCAACATATTGTTTACCTTTGTAAGACCATGTATTTACGTTACCGATGATGCCAGAAGGTGTTTTGAATTTATATAATTCTTTACCTGTTTTAGCATCAACCGCTTTTAAGTAACCTTCTAATGTACCGTAGAATACTATGCCACCTGCAGTTGCAACAGAGCCAGACCAGACTGAGAAAGTTTCTTTGTTAGACCAGGCAATTTTACCTGTAGTTGCATCAAAAGCAGTGAACTGACCTAGGTTAGTTGTACCATCTGGTTTACCTGTAAGTACGTCTGCACCTGCTGGCATCATGCTTAAAGTTGCACCAACATAGGGCTGCCCCGCAGTATATGAAACTTCAAATGGTTCGTATTCCATACATAGGTGGTTACCTGAGATATAGAATAGGCCGGTTTGTGGCGAGTAAGATACAGGCTGCTGGTTTTTAGAACCTAATGCCGCAGGACACGTGCCTACAGTATTAACATCTTCACCATTAGCTTCTGTGCTGTATTTAGGATCCAATACTGGACGACCTGATTTCATATCAATGTGTGTTGCCCAGTTAACTGATTGATCAAATTTTTCAGCAACTAACAATTCACCAGTAACGCGGTCTAATGTGTAACCAAAACCATTACGGTCAAAATGCACGATAGTTTTGCGCATTGTACCTTTAACTTTTTGGTCAACTAAAACAGTTTCATTGATACCATCATAATCCCACTCGTCATGTGGAGTCATTTGGTAAACCCATTTAACTTCACCCGTGTCAGCATCACGTGCCCACAAAGACATTGACCATTTGTTGTCACCAGGACGTTGTACAGGGTTCCAGGTAGAAGGGTTACCAGAACCGTAATACACTAGATTTAGTTCTGGGTCATAACTGAACCATCCCCAAGTAGTACCACCACCGATTTTCCATTGGTCGCCTTCCCATGTATTCGTACCTGAGTTTTTGCCCACAGGCGTAACTTTGCCATCTTTCCAGGTTGTTGATTTTGTAGGATTCATAATAGTATCGCCATCAGGACCCATACTATAACCTTTCCAAACCAATTGACCTGATTTTATATCATAAGCGGCCAAGAAACCACGTACTCCAAATTCACCACCAGAAATACCGGTAAAAACTTTGTCTTTAACAACTAAAGGCGCTTGTGTGTTAGTCATCCCTAATTTAGGATCACCATTTTGTACACTCCAGATACGTTTTCCCGATTTAGCATCTAAAGCAGTTAACACAGTATCAGATTGTTGCAGGAAGATTTTACCATCACCGTAAGCTAGACCACGGTTAACCGTGTCACAGCACATAACCGGAATAGTAACGTCTGCATCCATAGTTGGTGTATATTCCCAGATAACAGATTGTGTTGCTTGATCAATCGCATAAACTGTATTAGGAAATGGCGTATGGATATAGATAATATCGTCAATTACTAATGGGCCACCTTCGTGTCCACGTAATACACCTGTTGAAAAAGACCATGCTGGTTGCAAAGTTTTAACATTATTGGCATTGATCTGGTCTAATTCACTATAACGCGTACCTGCGTAGTTGCCGCCCCAGGTTGCCCAGTTAGCAGGGTTACTGGTTAATTTCTCAACACCACTATTTGCAGATGTAATAAAAGGCGTTGCAAGTAAAGCTGCTACAGATGAAGCAAGTAGTAAGCTTTTTAAAGGCTTCTTCATATAATTCCTCCAAAGATTCTATTAAAAAATAGATCTGTGTTTGTTGTTGTTAAGACTAATATTAGTTTTAAGCTTAAACGAAGTTGAATGTCATTTTGCTCCCGAGCTACGGGTAATTCCAAACACTTCAGCTTATTAAATTTAATGATTTTGAGGTAAAAGTCAACTTTTAACTCAGATGATTGTGCTGGGTAAACTTAGTTACTTATTACTAATTCAGTGTAAGCTATTGGTAAAGCATCATTTATTACGACATAATTTTCCTTTTGAGTAGAATTAATTAGATGACATTATTATGACAGAAAGATGGGATACAAATTGATGACTTTACCTGATATTTTATTGATTATGTCCGGGTTACTGGTGTTATCTATGATGGCTGATAGTATCTGTCGTCATTTAGCCATCCCTTATACTGTTTTATTGGTAATATTAGGCTTGGCGGTGAACTATTTTGCGAATGATGTGCAGATTTTGAATTTACATCATTTCAGCCAGTTTCATTTGACCTCGGAGTTAGTGTTATTTATCTTTCTGCCCGCATTGATTTTTGAATCAGCATTGTCACTAGATGCGCGTGCCTTAATGAAAAATATAGTCCCGATATTAATGCTGGCCATTGTTGGTATGCTTGTGTCAGTGGCACTCGTTGGTTTCGGGGTATGGTGGTCTCTGGGCTTGCCGCTAGTTGTAGCCTTATTGTTTGCTAGTTTGATTTCTGCCACAGATCCCGTGGCTGTTATTGCTCTATTTAAAGAATTAGGTGTTTCCAGACGCTTAAATGTTTTGGTGGAAGGCGAGTCATTAATGAATGATGCCACTGCAATTGTGTTATTCAATATATTAATGATGTTGCTGGTAGAGGACCAATTTTCGTTTGCTAATGGCTTACAGGCTGTAGAGGAGTTTTTTAAGGTTTTTTTTGGTGGTATTGTTGTCGGAGTATGTGCCGGCGTAGTCGTTAGTGAACTTTTGGTGCGCTTATATCATGGTAATCAAAGTATTCCGGTGGTTTTATCGCTGGTACTGGCTTATTTCAGTTTTATTTTTGCCGAGCATGAATTGCATGTTTCAGGAGTTATGTCCGTTTTATCAGCGGCGATCACTTTAAACATTGCTGGCTTGAGTCGCTTATCAAAACAAACCATTGATAATATTCATGTCACGTGGCAATTTATGGTTTTAATTTGTAATTCATTGTTGTTTATTATGATTGGTTTATCAGTTGATTTAGTACAGTTGGCTGAATTTTGGCATGCTATTTTGCTGGCAGTATTCGCGGTCTATATCGCACGTGCAGTGAGTGTCTATGTTTTAATTCCTTTAACTACACGAAGCTTTTCTTTAACAAGAATCAGTTGGCCTGAGCGACATATAATGTGGTGGGGAGGGCTAAAAGGCGGCTTGGCGATTGCCATTGTTATGTCTATTCCTGAAACCATGCCTGAGAAGCCTTTATTAGTGAGTTTAACTCTGGGCGTCGTGCTGGTTTCCTTACTGGTCAATGCGCCAACGATTCACTGGTTAATGCATTTTTTGAAAATGGATTTATTAAACCAGAGCGAGCAGGCTGAACTTAATCAGACTATGCAGCAAGCGACTCAATCCGTTAATAAGGTTCTGCATCAATTTGCAACCTTGCATATCCTGGATAGTACGATGGAATCATCGCTTGAGTCCAAGTTGCACCGCACTCTGGATCTTGTTCAGATTAGCCTGTCTGATCAGCAGTTGCTGCGAAATGCGCACCTACAGGCATTACAGGCTGAGACAGAAGAGATTGAATATCTTTATGAAATAGGTATGGTTAATTATTATACTCTAGTCACTTTTAAGGATATTTTACGTGTCGACCGGGAGCACAGTATCGATTATTTTAATGCGCTGGGTAATGACTGGCTGCAGCCTAGTATATTGTTAGGTTTTGAACGCTTTATCATCCATGCTCTGAGTGAAAAAGAGTGGACTCAAGGTTTATTAACTCACTATCAGAAGCGCCGTTTTGCGAATAAAGTCCTTCATGATATTGCTGGCGTATTAATGGCGCATCAGGGCTTGAAAGTAATCAAACAGATGATTAATGATGGGCTTGATGCAGAATTAATCAAGCCTATTCAGCAAGGGTATCAAAAACGCTTAAAACGTCGACAAAATCGCCTGTATTATTTTAGCGACAATTACCCCTTGTTTTATCAGAGCTATGAAGCTTTTGTATTTCAAAAAGTTGCTTTGCGTTATTCATTGCAATTGGTGCAGAAAAGTCATGAACAGGGGATGATTAGTGCTAAAGTATTGCAGCTTATCAGTCATAAATTAACTGATTCATTAGAGCAAGTGTCATTTTTT
This sequence comes from uncultured Methylomonas sp., assembly GCA_964459125.1. GTDB lineage: Bacteria > Pseudomonadota > Gammaproteobacteria > Methylococcales > Methylomonadaceae > Methyloprofundus. Next base: position 27,833 of record CAYWLM010000026.1, read on the forward strand.
AAAATGTCATTGCCTATTGTAAAGCGACATGCATGGCTTAATCGAGTCCCCCTGTTTGAAAATCTCCCCGAAGACTTTTTAAAGAAAATGGGGCAGGAAACTGCCTATGTTAATTTTTTACCTGGAGATACTGTTTTCTATCAAGGTGATGTAGGCGATTCACTGTATATTCTTTTAAGTGGTCAGGTAAAGATATGGATTGCAAATGAGGCGGGTGAGAATCAGTTAGTAGCAGAACGAGGTGAGGGTGCACTTATTGGTATTCGAGCTTTATTAAAAAATGGTAACAGATCGGCAACGGTAGAAGCAAAAACCTATGTGACCTGTTTACGTTTATCGGCTAAGAATATATTGCAATTTTCTATAGAAAATGAAGTATTAGGCGAGCGTTTACAAAAAATGGGATTATTAAAAAAATAATGGATCAGCAACAACAAATTGAGGAATTTTTTGCCGACGATGGCAAATTAGCAAAAGTGATTCCTGGCTATTTGCCGCGTGTGGCACAAGTAGAAATGGCACAAGCCATAGCCCAAAGTATTGAAAATAAAGAGCACGTTATCGTTGAGGCAGGGACAGGGACTGGAAAAACCTTTGCCTATCTGGTGCCGGCAATTTTATCTGGTAAAAAAGTCATTGTTTCGACGGGAACCAAGAATCTGCAAGATCAGTTATTCAACAAAGATGTCCCGCTTATTCGAACAGCGATGACAGTGCCATTTGCCGCCGCGTTATTAAAAGGGCGCGCTAACTATCTGTGTACCTACCGATTAGAGCTAGCTATACACTCAAACCTGGGCTTTAGTCGTGAAGCAGCAGCTGATCTGGCTAATATTAAAAAATGGTCCAAGAGCACGCGCACAGGTGACATTTCAGATATGCCTGATGTGATGGAGTCCAACCCTATCTGGGGGCAGGCAACATCGACTCGTGAGAACTGCATAGGTCAGGAATGCCCTGAACATGCAGAATGCTTTTTAATGAAGGCACGTAAAAAAGCTCAGGATGCGCATTTAATAGTTGTCAATCATCATTTGCTCTGTGCAGACTGGTCAATCAGAGAGACAGGTTTTGGTGAATTGCTACCCAATGCAGATGTAGTGATTATTGATGAAGCACATCAATTAGCTGATACCGCATCAAATTTTTTAGGGATGTCCCTGGGTTCAAAGCAACTCAGCGATTTAGCAAAGGATGCGTTAATGGAATATTTTCAGGATGCTAAAGACATGCCTGATTTACGTGTGGCCTGCGAAAACCTGGAGCATGAAATTAAAGATATGCGCCTGGCTTTTGGCCTGGATATGACGCGGGGTGACTGGAAGGATATCGAAGCTAACCCCAAAATTATTGACGGATTAAAGCGTTTGCAACAACATCTGGATAGTTTGGCTGATCAATTAGAACTCGCTTCAGTGCGTAGCAAAGGGCTGGAAAGTTGCTTTAAACGTGCGGAAGAACTAGAACAACAGTTTAAAAATATCTTACAGGATAGCAGTGGTAAGTGGGTGCGCTGGTATGAAACACATAAAAAATCTTTCACCTTAAATCTTACACCTCTAGATATCGCAGCAGAATTCAAAACCTTTATGGCACAGCACAGTGCAACATGGGTCTTTACTTCTGCAACCTTAAGTGTCGCACATAAATTTGATCATTTCGCTAAAAGCCTGGGGATTAGCGATCCTAAAAGCTATAGCTGGGAAAGCCCTTTTGATTTCCCCAATCAATCCCTGTTTTATCATCCCAAAGGTCTGCCTCAGCCGAATTCACCTGAATTTGTTGAAGAGATTGTAAAAGTCGCGATTCCTGTCATTAATGCCAGCAAAGGGCGCACGTTTTTCTTATTTACCAGTCACCGGGCCTTACAGGCGGCTGCGAAAATATTAGACAAACAAATCAAGTATCCGATATTAGTTCAGGGTGACAAGCCGAAAGCCATTTTACTGGATGATTTTAAGCAAAAAGGCAATGCCGTGTTACTCGGCACCGCCAGTTTTTGGGAAGGTATTGATGTACGCGGTGATGCATTATCAACCGTTATAATTGATAAATTACCTTTTTCATCACCGGGTGATCCGGTTTTAAAAGCACGTCTGGAGGCCATGGAAAGGCAAGGCCGAAAACCGTTTATTGAATATCAGTTACCTACCGCTGTTATCGCCTTGCGTCAGGGAATAGGGCGGCTAATTCGAGATGTTAATGATCGCGGGGTGTTATTACTTTGTGATCCTCGATTACTCAAAAAGTCTTACGGGCATATGTTTTTAAACAGCGTGCCAGCTATGCGCAGGACTCGTGATATCAAGGATGTTGAAGCGTTTTTTGCTGAGGAGTGAAGTTTCGCAGGAGTATGCATGTGAGTCTAGAAAATTAATCTTTTAGAATAGATAAGGAATTGTCATGGTGCGAAAAAAAATTGCAGTTTTTATTGATGTTGAAAATCTCACTCAGTGGATTAAATATGGTGGCCCAGAAAAACTGTTATCCGAACTTAGTTCTATTGGTCAAATCATTGTACGCAGAGCTTATGGAAACTGGACTAATCAGAATCTTCAGTTGTTTCAGGGAGAATTAAATCGACAAGGATTTGAGTTAATACATAATTTTCATCCTGTGAGTGGCAAGAACTCCTCGGATATTCAGTTGACAGTTGATGTGATGGAGCATGCCTTGAGGCTTGAAAGTGTAGAATGGTTTGTTCTTGCAACTGGAGACTCTGATTTTTCACCATTGTTTAGACGATTACGAGAGATGGGGAAAGAAGTCATTGGTACTGGGCCTAGATCCCCATTGAGTGAAAGTGTTAAAACATCCTGCTCGAAATTTATCTATACAGACAAAGAGAATTTTTCCGATAAAGAGGCCTTAAACTCTGCTTTAGATGATGCTATCGATTTAGCCATAAAAGCACTTAAAACATTTGATGGTCCGGTTTTGTACTCTGTATTGAAGCAAACCATGACTAATATGGATAGTGCTTTTGATGAAAAAGCTATTGGATTCAAGTCATTTACTGATTTTTTAAATACCATTGACTCTATAAATCTTACCTTTGACTCAAAAAAAAATGTCGGGAAAGTATCTTTAATTACGAAAAATGACTTTGATAGCCAGCCAGAATTAAAGGAACGTATTTCTACCGAGGAGTTGTATCGTAGTTTGTTAAGGAAAAAAGGTTGGCAGTCCATTTCTAAGAATATTTTGAGCGAAATTTACCATAATCTATTAAATTTAGAGCCATTGACTAGAGGAGATATGGTTGAGGTGATTTTGCAAAAGAATAGTGGGATAACTGCCTCAGATACTAGGAAAGCCTTGTCCACGTTGATGAAGGCTAGTCTGTTTAATATGTGTGAACAAAGTCCTCATAAAAAAAAGGAAGAAAAAAAATGGAAAATAATACAAAGAGACGATTTTATTCGTAAAATTGATTTAGCTATAATAGTCAGATTATTAAGCGCAATTAAAGAAAATAATTTAGAGATTTATTGGAGCGTTATTTTAAATATCTTGTATGGCTTATATAGTGAAAAAGACGTCAAACAGTTAATATCTGAGGTTAATGAACTGCAACTGGAAAATAATTAGGAGAAAATATACCTTCATTATCAAAGGAAAGCTAGGGGAGCCTCAGTTCTAACATTACAACATTTAGAATCTAAGGGTCAGCACGGTAGGTCCGATTAGCGTAGTGTAATCGGACGTATGTTATTCATCGCTGCCCACCGAAATATTTATATCGCCTCCC
>CAYWLM010000027.1:0-30464 GCA_964459125.1 uncultured Methylomonas sp.
ATATTTCTCCTTATTAATTGGAAAAAATGGTCTTGACAATGGGGTCCACTTTACTACAGCCCTAGACTAAATTTAATCTACCACCCACTTCGCATCCCAATGCGGATAATCAGCAATTGTTTCAACTAAACCTGCACGCAATGGATTTGCCACTATATACCTGGCAGCTGCTCTTAAATCTTGTTCTTTTCTTATTGCGTGATCATAAAACCCTCTTTGCCAAAAAGTGCCTCGCCGCTGCAATTTCTTATTTATTTTCTGGCTACTCACTCCCTTAAATTGCCTCATCAACTGCGACAAATCATCACTTTCAAGTACCAGTAGCCAATGTAAATGATCCGGCATCAACACCCAGGCCAACGATTCTAGCTGCTCATTATCATGGAGGCTACGCATTTCATTAATCAACCAACGCGCCAGATAAAAGTCATTAAAATAGGGAACTCGCCCTTCAGTTACCATGGTTAACGTATAAGCACGACCCGTTTCAGAAACCCGTCCTTTCGTTAAATTCTGATATACCATAAACGCCTACCTCAATAAAATAATTGCATCAACTAACTTGTACTAACTGTAAAGCGCACTGTAGAGCGGACTTTAGTCCGCTATTCATAAATATAACATCTTTATTTATACGAACATCAGCGGACTAAAGTCCGCTCTACAGCGTGAATGTGTTATCAATTTGCTGCATAATCCGGTGGGTTTCGGACAGGGCTTTGATGATTTTATGATAATGCAGGATAGCATCAAAATCCAGTGTACGGCCACTGCGGTCTTTCAGCCATTTTTGCGCAGGCTGATAAGCACCAATTAACTGTAGAGCGGACTTTAGTCCGCTATTCTAAAATATAACATCTTCATTTATACCGGCATCAGCGGACTAAAGTCCGCTCTACAGCGTGAATGTGTTATCAATTTTCTGCATAATCCGCTGGGTTTCGGACAGGGCTTTGATGATTTTCTGATAATGCAGGATATCATCAAAATCCAGCGTACGGCCACTGCGGTCTTTCAGCCATTTTTGCGCTGGCTGATAACCACCGATATAAAATTCCCATGCAATCACCGGCACTTGAGCAAAATATTGCTGCTCATTAATCCACAGCTGACCTTGCGTGCTGTCGTCAGGATTCAAGACAAAATCGTTTTTATTGATTTTACGGGTAATGCGGTTATCGCCGGATTGTGGATAGCTGCTGATCAAATCTTCCAGCGCCGGGCTTTGCAGTAAATGCAACTGACGTAATTCGCCACCTAGTTTAACCAGTTGCCAGAAAGTCGCTTTATCGGGATAAGGCACCCGGGGGAAGTCTGTTTTTAGAAATTCCTGGTAAGTGTCTCGATAGCTTGGGGAATGTAGTACCGCATAGATATAATCCAGTAGATCGATAGGGGCGAAGGTGTTTTCGGTACCCTGTTTTTCGTCGGTAAAGCTAAGTTCTAGCTTTTTAGCTATTTGTTTAACTATTTCAGGATTTAAATTGGGTATGCGTTGTTGCGTAAGTTCCGTGTTAATTTGAGTTGTAGTCTCAGGATATATGTAGATAGGACATAATAATGATCTCCCTTTATTACTGTAATGAAAACGGTTATCAATTATTTGCTCAACTATCTGAACATGCGACCAACTGTTTGTGCTTGCTTGTCTAGGAATAACCAAACCAAGGTTTGGCTTGTCAAGAAGGTGAAACATAATTTTGTATCCAGCTCGACGCTGAATCTTTGGGTCATAATAGCAATACCTATAATCAAAAGGTCTATATTGAATCTTTTTTATTTTATTTTCATCGTACTTACTTAATTGGATATTAGTTTTAAGCTTAAAATTAGGAGAGTCTTTTATATCAATAGATTTATTTTTAATATCTAAAAAGACGTTTTTTACTTGTGCATCAAGCTCAGATTCATCTATTTTAATAAAAAATTCATCTTTTCCTGTCTCTATGCCAGTATTTGAAAATAGTATTAATGACTCAATTGAAAATCCATTAGTATATTCATTTTGTACTTCAAAATTCCTAGGCACAAAAAAATACTCAGGCGCGCGGCAACCCAGTCTATTCCATTCCAGTGATTCCAGCGTATTATCCAGCAATAGCTGATATTTATCCTGCCGCTTGCCATAGACATCCAGATGATAAACCTCGGCTAATTCCTGACTAGCTGTTGTTTTGACAAACAAATTAATCGATACGCCCTGCATAATATCAAACACGTTTTCATCTTTACTGCCATCGCGCGCGGTTTCCTTTTTCTTGCTATTGCCGTGCAAATCCAGAATATAGATCTTGTCGAAACTCTCTAATAAAGATTTACGCATTTGCCGATGAATAATGCCATCGATAAAGCTGTTATTGCTGATATAGGCAAGAATACCTTCGCCGTTTTTATCAATCATTTGCTGACCGTAACGAATAAACTTGATGTAGTCATCCGATAGCGGCTGGATATTGCGCTCGTTTAAATCCTTTTTATAGTCTTTTAGCAAGTCCTGAATCCATGCGCCTTTATTGCTGCTGCTCACGGAATACGGTGGATTACCCATGACCACCATCACCGGAGCATCGCGCTTGATACGGTTGGCTTCGCTGGCTTCATTGGATAACCAGGTGGCAAACAGCGTGCCGGTGTCGGGATGCTCTTCTTCCAGGGTATTGGTTAGATAAACATTAAGCCGTTGCGGGATTTGCCCGCGATAGCCGGTTTCGGTGAGTAATAAATCCAGCTTTAAATGTGCCATTGCGTAAGAGGCCATCAGCAGTTCAAAGCCGTGCAGACGCGGGATTAGATGCTGTTCGACATAGCCCGGCCACATGCCTTGCTGACTTTTAAAGTGGTGGTATATATGTTTGATTACGGCGGCTAAAAAAGTGCCTGTTCCGGTTGCAGGGTCGAGTATTTGTACTTTATGCACCTGTTTGTCGATTTTTTCCAGGCGCGTGGCTTTGTTTTTACCTTTGCCCTTAAGCACGGCTCTTTCAACTTGTATGGTGGTTTGACTGGTATCCGCCAGTCCTTTGGGCAGATTGAAATCGGTTTTTAACAGATCATCGACCGCGCGTACGATAAAATTGACCACCGGCTCGGGCGTATACCAGACGCCACGACTTTTACGCAGTTTAGGATCGTATTCGGCTAGAAAGGTTTCGTAAAAATGGATAACCGGGTCATTCTGCCGTGTAGCTTTGCCAAAATTAGACAAAATCGCGGCGACATCGGTTGCACGAAAAATATCCGCTAAAGAATCGACAATCCAGACAATCCGGTCATCCAGGTCATATCCGGCAATATATTGAAACAGATTACGCAAAAACGGGTTACTTTTAGGGATCAGTTGCGCCGCTTCCTGACGCGAGAAAGTGGCTAATGTAGGGTCATGCAAACGCGCGGCAAACATACCGTATGCGATGGTCTGCGCATAGACATCGGCAAATCCCCTGGCGCTGATATCATCAATCAAGATCGCTTTGAAAGCCTGCATTTGCTGCTGCAAGGTGCTGTCGTGCTGGTGTTGCTCATCACTATTCAGCGCGCGTTCTATAATAGCTGCCAGCAGTCTGGCTTTACCGGCCATCATGCTCGCCAGTTTGCCCGGGGATTTGATGGTTTGCCCGGTATAGCTGGCAAAGTCTTTGATTAAATCCTTAAAACGCGGGTAGTTCTCAGTGGTGGCTTGCAGGCTATTACCCGTTATTTCTGCAAGATTGATGTGGGCAACCTTCTCCCCTTCTTTATAAAACTCAAAGTGCAGGTAATCGGTGATAATTAAATTGGCTAAGGATTTTTTATAGCGGTCAAACTGTTCTTTATAGTCTTTGCTATTGAGTGCTTTGCCTATATCTTTGGCTTCTATATAGCCAACGGGGATATTTTTTCTGGTCAGGATATAGTCCGGGGCACCACAGGCTATATGCGCGGGCTCATTGGTTACCAAAATGCCTGGCAGGATGGCTTCCAGCAGGTTTTGCAAATCACCGCGATAGGCATGTTCGCGTGAAATGCCGGTCTGGTAACGCTGGTTTAGCTTATTGATATAGTCTTGTATTTCTTGCATATGATCCTTTGCAAAGCTATTTATACTTCGCACGGTCACGGTTGCGGTTTTCTGGCGGCCGATTTTTGCCGATAGCTGCGTTGCTGAAACAGTTACTTAGCTTGCTATGCGCCTGTTTCAGCGCCTTGCTCTCGACCAAAATCAACTCGCTATAAAATCCGCAACCGTCACCGCGCGAAGTATAATCCACATTAAATTTACTATTTATCCCACCGTAGGGCGTGGCTTTAGCACTCCTTTTTAAAAGTTGCGCTTTATTAGCGGGCTAAAGCCGCGCTCCACAGCAAACACCAGGTATTATTGGCAGGCTAAAGCCACGCTCTATACCAATCAAAACATCAAACAAAACACCAAAGTCAAATGTCAATATATCTGGGGCAAGTCACCAGATGATCATTAACCATGCCTACCGCCTGCATATAGGCATAACAAATAGTGCTGCCAACAAATTTAAAACCGGCTTTTTTGAGACTCTTGCTCATTGCATCCGATTCGGAAGTATTTGCAGGAACCTCTGGCATGGTCTGCCAGCTATTTTTAATACTTTTGCCGTTTACAAATGACCAGATATAAGTAGCGAAGCTACCGTGCTGTTGCTGGATGGCGATAACGGCTTGAGCGTTGGTGACTGCCGAGCGTATTTTTAATTTATTTCTGATAATTTCCGGGTTAGCCTGCAATTCCAGTTGCTTCTGCTCTGAATAACTGGCAACTTTTGCAATCTCGAAATTATCAAATGCTCTACGATAACCTTCACGCTTTTGTAATACGGTATTCCAGCTGAGGCCTGCCTGCGCGCCTTCCAGAATCAGCATCTCAAACAATAACCGGTCATCATGTACCGGCACACCCCATTGCGTATCGTGGTAGTGTTCCTGCATTGCACTGGAGAGTGCCCAGGGACATTTTTTCATTTTTTTAACAGATCCGCTAAACCGGCAAAAGGATTATGTGAACCACCGGAGTGATCTAGCTGCTCTTGTTTAGCACTGCCAAAGCGCATTTCTTCATATTTTGAATGTTCATTATCATGACAGTAAAGGCATAATAATTCCCAGTTACTGCCATCGGCGGGATTATCATCATGATTATGATTTTTATGGTGTACCGTTAATTCCTGTAGATTGCTATTGGTAAATTCCCGAGAGCAACGACCACAAACCCAGGGGTACATTTTCAATGCCTGGCCACGATAGGTTTTCTCACGGTCTGTCTGGTGTTTACGTGCCTCAGCAACAAGTCGCGCTGAAGCACTCATATTGTGTTGATTATTGATTGCCATAACGTTTCATTCATCAAAATTAAAAAACCTCATTATATAACTTCGCAGGATTTGGTTTATGGAATTTTAAAAAATGGGCAGATCACTTGTCTTTGCTAGCAGTATCGACAAATAATCACTATAGATAGTATGTATGCTTACATTAAAGATTTACAAGCAGGCCTGGAACAGATCAGCTTCGGGTGATTTCAGGCGAGCAATTCTCTTTATAAACTCGATTTATGCTCAGCTAAGATAGCTGTATAACTCAATTCATAATAGAATAGTGCAGAAAACCTTTATCAATATTCCAGCCCATTATTGACTTATGATTCTACGCCCTCTGTTACTCCTGATCTTACTCAACCTGTGTATGCAAACCTGTTCAGCCCAGGCAATTAAAATTGTAAGTAGCCAGTGGCCGCCTTATGTGGATGACTCTCTGCCACAAAAGGGCCTGGCTGTGGAACTGGTTAACAAGGCATTACTACGCAAAGGCTATCAGCCAAGCTTGCATATTTATAACTGGAAACGAGCCCTGGAAGGCGTGGAAATAGGTGTATTTGACGCCACCTGTGCAATCTGGAAAACACCTGAACGTGAACGGGAGCTGGTCTTTAGCGAGCCTTACCTGACTAACACTATCAGTTTTATTAAAAGGAAAAACACGCCCATAGAGTTTCATCGCCTGGCGGACTTGCAGGGCTTGCTAATAGGCGTGGTGCGCGACTATGCTTACGATGAAAGCTTTGATAAATCGCGTGGTTTGATCAAAATTCCGGAGAATTTTATTGTCCAAAATTTACAAAAACTTAATAACGGCACTATAGACCTCACTCTCGGTGATGAGCGTGCGATTAACTATATGCTAGAGATTTTTTTACCAGCGCATGTTAACTCTTTTGAATTTATTAAACCCGCATTGACTTCAAAAAAACTCTATCTAGCGGTCAGCAGGTCGAATAAAACGGCACAAAAAATTATTGAAGATTTTAATCAGGCGCTTAAAGAGATGCAGCAAGACGGCAGTTATGACCAGATTCTCAGTAAATATAAATATTGAGTTTATTTAGCTCACTATTTAAAACACACCAGGCGGCTTTTAAGAGTGCAAATATATTTAATTACCATCGGACAGAAAATGCCCGGCTGGGTAAAGCAAGGCTACGAAGAATACGCCAAACGTATGCCCCGAGAGTGTGAGCTGATTGTTAAAGAAATTGCTGCCGGCAAGCGCGGAAAAAATAGCGATGTAAAACGTATCGTGCGTGATGAAGGAGAAAGAATGCTGGCTGCGCTACCTAAAAACTGTCTTATCGTCACCCTGGATGTCCCCGGCAAAGCCTGGACAACGGCTAAGCTGGCAGAGACTATGCAAAACTGGTTAGACAGCGGACAGGATATTGCGCTCATGGTCGGCGGGCCTGAAGGTTTAGCCGATTCAGTTAAACAGGTAGCGCAACAGTCATGGAGCTTATCGAAACTGACCTTCCCTCACCCGCTGGTACGCATCGTGGTAGCAGAACAAATCTACCGTGCCTGGAGTATTATTAATAACCACCCTTATCATCGTTAGCTATGCCTGCTTTAATTTTAGCATCTGCCTCACCGCGCAGGACTGAGTTACTTAAACAACTAGGTCTCGTACATACAATACACGTGGCTGATATTGATGAAACCCCTTTCAGCAACGAATCTCCTGGCGAATATGTTCTGCGAGTCGCTCATGAAAAATCTCAAACCATTCATCAGCAGTATCCCGAAGATAGCGTTGTTATAGCGGCAGATACTTCCGTTGTTCTGGGTGATAAAATCATGGGCAAGCCGGAAAGCCTGGAACATGCACTGCATATGTTGAGCCACTTATCAGCCAATACACACCAGGTATATAGCGCAGTATCCATACGCGGACGACTCACCCAGCATTGTTTAAGTGTTTCGGATGTTACTTTTCGTGCCATTACTGCACAGGAAATTATACAATACTGGCACACCGGTGAACCGGCTGATAAGGCTGGGGCATACGCGATTCAGGGTTTAGGCAGTACCTTTATCAAAACCATTAACGGTAGTTTTTCAGGCATTATGGGCTTGCCCTTGTTTGAGACTGCACAATTATTAAGCAATGAAGGAATAAATATTTTCAATGAGTGAAGAAATTCTGATTAATGTTACCCCTCCTGAGACACGGGTTGCCATCGTTGAAAATGGAGTCGTTCAAGAAATTATTATTGAACGTACTCGTCAGCTAGGTTTAATCGGCAATATCTACAAAGGTGTTGTTTGCCGTGTTTTGCCAGGAATGCAGGCAGCCTTTATTGAAATTGGCCTGGAACGTGCTGCCTTTTTACATATATCAGGTTTATCTAGCAAGGAATTAGAACAAAAAGGCTCGGACAATATCGAGCATTATTTAATTGAAAATCAACACCTCATTGTGCAAGTCACCAAAGACCCTATCGGTAGCAAAGGCGCACGCTTAACAACGGAAATCTCTATTCCATCCCGTTATCAGGTGTATATGCCTTATGCTATAAAAGGCGGCGTTTCCCAGCGCATAGAGCATGAACCTGAAAGAGAGCGCTTACGCAGTTTTCAAAATGCATTCCAGATAGAACACCAGTCAGGTGCGTTTATCGCCAGAACTGCGGCAGAATGTATTGATGAATCTGTATTAGAATCCGATATGCTATTTCTACTGCAATTATGGGATTCCATTCAGGAAAAAATTCCATTGGCAGAGCCCAGGGCTCTCATTCATTTTGATTTACCCTTAAGCGTCCGCACTTTGCGTGATTTATATACTGATAATATCGAAAAGGTAAAGGTCGATTCACGAAAAACATACCAGCGCCTGATAGAATTTGCTGAAGAATTTGTACCCGATATTGTGCCTATCATCGAGCTTTACACCCGCGAGAGACCTTTATTCGATATTTATAATATCGAAGATGAAATCGAAAAAGCCCTGGGACGAAAGGTAGGCTTAAAATCAGGCGGTCATCTGGTTTTTGACCAGACTGAAGCAATGACTACAGTCGATGTTAATACCGGGGGGTATGTTGGTGGTAAAAGCCTGGAAGAGACTATATTTAAAACCAATCTTGAAGCAGCACAGGCAATTTCTCGTCAATTAAGACTGCGTAATCTGGGCGGCATTATCATTATTGATTTTATTGATATGCAAAGCGAAGAACATAAATCGCTGGTTTTGAGTGCGCTGGAAAAAACCCTGGAACAATGCCATTCAAAAACCAAAATCACTGAAGTATCCGCTCTGGGTCTGGTGGAAATGACCCGCAAGCGTACCCGTGAAAGTCTCGCTCATATTCTCTGCGAACCCTGCCCTACCTGTGATGGTAGAGGCGCACTTAAAACTGCAGAAACCATTTGTCTGGAAATTTTTCGCGAAATCATTCGTGAAGTCAAGCAATACAATGTGCAGGAAATTCTGGTCTTAGCCTCACATCCTGTGGTAGAAAAATTGCTTGATGAAGAGGCCGATGAGTTAGCTGAATTAGAAGCTTTTTTAAATATTCGCATCAAGTTCAGATCAGAATCCGAATATAGCCAGGAACAATATGATGTGGTTTTACTTTAATAGTCATAAGACATAATGATAAAACATATTCAATGGGGATTTGTCCGTGTACTTTTCTGGACTATTCTGATTTTCGCCATCAGTATCAGTGGCTTGCGTTATGCTCTTTCAGAGCTGGATTTTTTCAAAACAGATATTGAAGCTCTGCTCAGTAAACACCTGGGGGCGCCAGTTACCATTGCGAATATACAAGGGGTATTAAATGGTCTCAAGCCTGAACTTTCCTTGCAAAATATTGCCGTACATTCCGAACAAAACAATGCCACACCTGTACAATTACAGGAAATTCATCTGGGTTTCAGTATACTCGCAGCCATACAACAGTCATTCCTGGAAGCAATACAAATATCAATAATAGGTGCAAATCTGTCGGTGACCCGCATGGAATCAGGCGCTATCAATATAAAGGGATTACCAAACACGGATGACAACAAGCAGCCTACCTGGCTTATGCGTGGCAAACAATACAAGCTTATTAATAGTGAAATACTCTGGCATGACGAAAAACGTAATGCTGCCCCGGTGCAATTCAAACAGATCAATATCACCCTGAATAATGATGCCGATCAGCACAAAATATTTATTAGCACCGACCTTCCTGAATCTTTAGGCAAATCATTACACATGATCATAGATTTTAGCGGTGATTTTTTTATTCCAGAAAGTATTAATGCCCGGCTGTTTGTTCAGGGACTGGGCATTCATTTTGATAAATTTATTACTGGAGACTTGCCCTTTGATTTTGCATTTACTCAGGGCAGTGGCGATTTTAGTATCTGGAGCAAGTGGCAAGCAGCACAAATGACGGAAATGCGCGGGTCAATAAATCTTATCGATGCCGCAATTACAGATAATATCAACGCTGCGTTTCCTATAGACCAGCTAGATCTGCATTTCTTATTGCAAAAGCATCAGCAACAATGGCGACTTGGCATAAAAAACTCCTTGCTGAAGTCAAATGATATCAGCCTTGAACTCCCTCAAATAGCGCTTGCATTAGAGCTAAATACTGCAGGTGATGTAACTCATCTGGCAATTAACAGCTCCCAGCTAGCTCTGGAACCCATAAGTAAAATCATCCTGCTGAATAAAATATTAGCTGATAGCTTACAGCAGCAATTAGCAACCATTGCTTTGCAAGGAGAAGTGAAAGACCTGCTTTTAATCGCCAACCCAAGCCAGGAAACTTTTGCAATTAATGGCCAACTATCAGGCATTAAAACTCGTCCTATAGATAATATTCCAGGCATTAAAAACCTGGAAGCCTATATCAAAGGCTCTGAGCAACAAGGTTTAATTCAGATAAGTTCATCGCAGCTCAATTTTGCTGCACCCAATTTGATTAGAAATCCTTTCGATTTTAATCATGCTCTGGGCGAAATACATTGGCAGCACTCAGATTCATGGGTGATCAGCAGTCCGCTAGTAGAATTAAATACAGAGCATTTCAAAACCAGCACTAAATTTACACTCACTATACCGCAAGCAGATAAACCCACGCTGAGCATGCAAAACTCTTTTGATATACTGTCTGCTTCATACACACCAAAGTATCTCCCCAGTGGAATTCTTGACCCCGAAATAGTAGATTGGCTAGATCACGCTTTTGTTAAAGGCAATGCAAAACAAGGAGGGATAATACTTCGTGGCGCATTAGCTGATTACCCTTTCCCCCAGCATAAAGGTGTGTTTGAAATACTATTTGACGCTAAGGATGTTGAATTACACTACGCGCCCGATTGGCAAGATATACAAAATGCATCTGCAACGGTGCGTTTTTTTTCAGACAGCATGAATATTAATGTTCATCAAGGTCGCGCCAATGATTCGACGATTCAAAATGCAACAGTTTCTATCGCATCTTTTGAAAGCAGTCAATATATAGATATTCAGGGCAACATAAAAAGTAGCTTATCCGATACAGCCCTTTATTTAACGCATTCACCTTTCAAGGAGCAGGTGACTGCAATTGATGATGTTATTGATATACAAGGCTCAACTGATATCCATGTTGATCTAAAAATTCCTCTGACTAATAACGCTGTGAAAGTTAATATTTCAGCGAAAACAAACGATGCGAGAGCCACTATTAGTCCTATAGATCTTGCTATTTCAGATATAACAGCTGATTTTCGGTTTACTGAAAACGGTGTATCTAGTCAGCAAATCAGCGCAACTGCCTTGGGATTTCCATTAACTGCAAAGCTGAGCAGTACTGATCAAGCCGTATCGGTAAAGGTCTCAGGACGAATGTCCATTAAACAACTGGCGAAACAGTTTCCAAATAATTTATGGGCCTATTCAGAAGGAACCAGTAACTACCACACGCAAATTGAGTTCCCGAAAAATAGCAAGCAAGTATGCACTATTCAATTAGACTCGGATCTAGTCGGCACAGCGATACACTTTCCCCCCTTATCCAAGCCAGAAGCTCAGGTCCACCCTCTATCGATAAAACTAGGTATTGCTGCATCAGGCTTAGATACTTTTAATCTCGTTTATGAGAACCGCCTGGCACTACAAAACCGGGTGAATATCAATCTCAAAAAAATTCCCCCTCACTGGCAAGGTATTATTCATACCCCCGTAGCAAGTGGTAGTGTTTTTATACCGATCGAATTTAATAACCAAGCTGAAATAAGTTTAGCGCTGCAAGAATTAGACCTTTCAGCATTACAAAAGATTGATCTGCAAAGCAATACTAAACCTCTATCAGTAAAAAACCTGCCCAGTATCAAGCTAAACAGCGAGGAACTTTACTGGAACAACAGTAATCTTGGAAGTCTAAAGATACAAACTCAGCCCACCGATCAAGGTTTGGCAATTAAACAATTTGATATTACTTCATTAAACAACAGCCTATCCCTATCAGGATCCTGGCAGCAACATAATCAGCAAGATTCCAGCTCAATTTCCGGACAATTCATGAGTCAGGATTTTGGTGCATTTTTAACTAAAACACAGCTTTTTAACGATATTGTTGACACCACAGCTGAGCTTAATTTTGTACTTAACTGGCCTGCAGCCCCTTATGAGGTATCAAAGTCTATCCTTTCAGGTTCATTAGACACCCAACTAAGTAACGGTCGTATTTTAGGTGTAAACCCGGGTATCGGGCGAGTTCTGGGGGCGCTGGATATATGGAAGCTAGGCAAACGTCTAAGTTTTGATTTTTCTGATATTACCGAATCAGGCTTAAGCTTTTCTGAAACAACAGGGCATTTCAGCATCAACCAAGGCTCAGTCACAACAAAAGACTTGCTAATTAATGCCATGCCGGCAAAAATTTATATTTCTGGCTCCACCAACCTGGTCACTGAAAAAATTGACCTGCTGGCAACAGTCCTGCCTAAATTTCCAATAGCTGGTACAATTATCGGCAATGTTGCGAACGCAGTAAGTAAAACCTTTATCGGTAATGAGCAACCAGGCGGCCTTATTGTAAGCTTGTTATATCAAATCAAAGGCACTTGGGAAAAGTTTACGATAAATCGCCAGTTTAGCTCCGTTCTAGAAGACGACATAGCTGACGACCTCTCAACCATGCCATAAATAAAGACCCACCGTTATTCGAGATTTTATATGAGTAGATGTGCCGCCATTCAAATGGCATCTAGCCCCAATATCAGTTCTAATTTAATAGAAGTCGAGCGCTTAATTAGCGATGCTGTCAATGCGGGTGCAAAATTAGTCGCCTTACCAGAAAACTTTGCTTTAATGGGGCACCATGAATTAGATAAAATCAAGCAGCAGGAACAAGACGGGGCCGGTCAGATTCAAGACTTTCTGGCAACTACTGCAAAAAAATATGCAGTCTGGATTGTTGCTGGCACCATCCCTATTGCAGATCCAGCCAATGCCAACAAAGTTATGGCGGCTTGCCTGATCTACAACGATCTAGGCGAACGCGTTGCGCGTTATGACAAAATTCATTTATTTGATGTCCACGTACCAGGAAGTGACGAGATATATCGCGAATCCGACACCATTTCCAAAGGTAACACACCCTTAGTTATTGACAGTCCTTTTGGTAAACTGGGTATAGCCGTGTGCTACGACCTGCGTTTTCCAGAGTTGTTCCGCATCATGCAGAAACAAGGTATGGAAGTGCTGATTATCCCTTCCGCTTTCACTTATAAAACCGGCGCTGCTCATTGGGAGCTGTTACTCAGAGCTCGCGCGGTAGAAAATCTATGTTATGTGATTGCACCCAATCAAGGCGGATTTCATGTCAACGGTCGCCAGACTTATGGCCATAGTATGATTATTGACCCCTGGGGGAGCATTCTGGAATGTCAAAAAACCAATGCAGGCTTTGTTGCTGCAGATATTGATCTCGTTCGTTTACATAAAACACGAGAAACTTTTCCCGTGCTCCAGCACTGTCAAATTACTTGTGGATAAATAATGCCCAACTCAGCTTTACAATTAGCAAAACAAGCTATATTAGTGCCTACCGGCATACAGGAAAGTCATATTTACCGGGTTATGGATCAATTACTGAATGGTGCCATAGATAGTGGTGACATTTACTTTCAATCCAGCCATTATGAGTCCTGGGTACTGGAAGATGGCATTATCAAAGAAGGCAGTCATAATATAGAACAAGGTGCTGGTGTACGTGCATTATCAGGTGAGAAAACTGGCTTTGCCTACAGTGATAAAATTGACCTGAATGAACTTTTAGCCGCCGTTAATAATGTGCAGGCCATTGCACGCCAGGGTCAAACAGCAAATGTGCCAATGCCCTCGCATAAAATGTTCCCTCAGCTATATACGCCTAACAATCCCTTAAACTCATTAAGTGATCAGGAAAAAGTAGATTTCTTACGCAGAATTGATACCGAGACGCGCAAACTAGACCCGCGTATTGAACAAGTCATTATCAGTCTGGTTGGAGTACAGGATCATATTCTGATTGCCAACCAGGGCGATTCAATAGCCGGTGACGTACGCCCTTTAGTACGTTTGAATATCAGCGTGATCGTCGCAGATAAAGGCCGTCGTGAACAAGGCAGCATGGGTGGTGGCGCACGCTCTGATTATCTCTATTTCCTTGAACAGGATAGGGCTCTTGGCTATGCCCGGGAAGCGGTTAGACAGGCATTGGTTAATCTGGACGCAGTAGCTGCCCCTGCGGGGACTATGACCGTTGTCCTGGGTTCAGGCTGGCCAGGTATACTACTACATGAAGCCATCGGTCATGGACTGGAAGGTGATTTTAATCGCAAAGGTACGTCAGCCTTTAGTGGCCGGGTTGGTGAACGAGTCGCCTCACCGCTATGTACCGTAGTTGATGACGGCACTTTGCAGGGTCGTCGTGGCTCACTGTCTATTGATGATGAAGGCACACCCACACGATGCACGACCTTGATTGAAAACGGTATTCTCAAAGGGTATATGCAGGACAAACTCAATGCTCGTTTAATGGGTGTTCAGCCCACCGGAAATGGTAGACGCGAATCCTATGCTCATACCCCGATGCCGCGTATGACTAATACCTATATGCTTGCCGGTGAAAGTGATCCTGAAGAAATTCTGCAATCGGTTAAAAATGGCCTATACGCCAAGAATTTTGGTGGTGGACAGGTCGATATCACTTCAGGAAAATTTGTCTTCTCGGCCAGCGAGGCCTATTTAATTGAAAACGGAAAAATCACCCGGCCAGTCAAAGGAGCAACGCTGATTGGCAATGGCCCTGACGTACTCACTCGTGTCAGCATGGTGGGTAATGACCTGGCTTTAGATAGTGGTGTTGGCACTTGCGGCAAAGAAGGTCAAAGCGTCCCGGTTGGTGTCGGTCAACCCACGCTGAAAATTGATGCCCTGACCGTTGGTGGTACCAACGTATAGTCACTGCATAAGCAAATGCCTAAAATTATCTTAACACTTTTATTTTAAGAGTTCGTATAGAATGGTTGAGCGTCTTTTTGCAAACTCCATCAATTCTAATGGGGTAATGGGGTTCATTACGCGCCTAAAAAGCAGGCACTTCATTCAACCCATCCTATAAAAATGTGTGTTTCTGCATCGATACTTATATACTTCTCACGGTCACAAAGTGGATTTCTAGCGACAGCGTTTTTGTAAAACTAATTTACAATAAAAATACCTAATTATTAACAAGCCCATCCCTAAATCGTAATAACTGGGGTCATAATAGCTAGACCGAGACAATCTCTTGTTAGGCAAAAGTATAAATTATGAAAATCCACTTAGTTCTAGATAGGCCAAAATAAAGTAATGACCCCTGAAAAATTAAGAAAAAATCTAGAAAAGCTAAGAAATGAAATAGCAAGAAAACCGTCAATTTATACATCCGAATATGCAAAAACAATCAAGGAATCGTTTACAAAATATACACGCACTAGCAGCGTAAATATATTATCAGGTTCAAACGAAATGCTGTCTGCACACAAATGGCCATTTCCTGTGTACAATTTAGGCAGTGAATTAGGCTTTATAAAATTAATAGCAATAGCATCTTTAATTATATTCAAGCTCAAATGCTATGAGTATTTAAGGTTTATCGCAGGGCGAGGAATGTCTAGTGAATTACCTATAAATGATTTGCAACCTCATCTTGATGAAATCATGTGTCGGCATTTTTCTTTGTGTAAAAAGAAAATATTTACAGAGTGGAAAACTAATCCAGTTTTTATTGATAAACATTACCTCATTGATAATATTCATAAGACATACAGGAAAGGATATTGGTATGCCTGCATGGTATCTGCTCTTCCTTTACTTGATTTAGTTTGTAGGCATTTTTTAAAGACGCGGAAACATAAGGATATAAAAATAATCGTAGCAATTTTTCGATCAGCGGGTGTTACTGCTCGCGATGTTAAACCTGGACTTGGATGGGTAGAAGGTGAAGAAAAAAGTAACGAAAATACAGTAGAAAGAGACTTCAGGCTCATTGGTATTGCATTGGGTTCATTTCTAGATTTTGCAGATGAATATTACGCTTATTTTAGAAAGACAAAATCTAACTCAGAAATAACGATTAATCGCCATGCTATTATACACTGTCTAGTTGATGATATATGGACTCAAGAGAATGCAACAAGAATTTTAATTTTCCTCGATTTAACTTTACATTTAGAACCGGTGTTTGGTATTTTACTAAATGAAAATTAAGCAATCAGAGGCAATAGCCACACAATTGCTTGCACACGGATGCCATAAGCGTCATGTCTTTTTCAAAAAGCGGCAAAATCCACACCACTTATGGCACCCGTTGAAGCAGACGTTATTCCATGTAAAATATAATTCATCGACTGGCTGGTTTGGGTCGTAAGCCGTCGATCAGTTTCAAAAAAATATTTTGTTTTTTATATCTCATCATGATCTCCTTTACTAGTTTAATACCGTCTACTAAGCCCCACTAAAATCGACATACTCTTAGAGGAGCTTGAGTTTTTATTCCCACATTTAGGCTATGCACCGCATGGCCACACAGCTTATATAGATTATGCAAATTCAAGAAGAAATCAGCAGCCTGGAATCAACTATTCACGATTTATTACTGGAAGCTAAAAACCAGGGCGCCACTGCTGCAGATGCTGGTTTAAGTGTCGATACCGGTTTATCAGTCAATGCTCGCCTGGGTGAGGTAGAAACCATAGAACATCACTGTTCTCAAGGTCTGGGCGTGACAGTTTATTTTGGTCAGAAAAAAGGCTCGGCAAGTAGTACCGACTTATCAGCCCAGTCAATCAAAGAAACCGTTACAGCCGCTTGCAGTATTGCCCGTTACGCGAGTGAAGATCCCTATGCCGGCTTACCCGATCCAGATAAACTTGCCACCGATTTTAAAGACCTGGACCTATACCACCCTTGGAATATTAGCGCCACTGACGCCATAGACCTTGCCATAAGCTGTGAAGATAGTGCGCGACAATATCATGCAGATATTAGTAATTCTGAAGGTGCCTCAGTTGATACCTATCAGGGCATACGTATCTTTGGCAATAGTTTAGGGTTTTTAAACGGTTATGCATCTACCCGTCATTCCATTAGCTGTTCAGTCCTGGGCGAACGCGATGGCAATATGGAACGCAATTACTGGTACAGCGTAGCGCGTAAGCATGAAGACCTTGATGGTGCCGAATTAGTCGGCATAAAAGCAGCACAAAGAACGATACAGCGCCTGGGAGCACGTAGTTTAAGCACACGCAAATCCCCGGTTCTATATTCTGCCGAAGTAGCAAGCGGACTTATCAGCTCGTTTCTCGGTGCTATCAGTGGCGGCAGTCTGTATCGTAAGTCATCATTTTTACTCGACAGCCTGGATACAAAAATATTCCCTGATTTTATCCATATATATGAACAACCGCACTTACCATGTGCATTGGGTAGTGCCTGTTACGACGCTGAAGGTGTGGCAACCAAAGCCAATAATATTGTTACTGACGGCATTCTTAATAGCTATCTGTTAAGTACTTATTCTGCCCGTAAATTAGCCATGCAAACAACGGGGCATGCAGGTGGAGTACATAATTTATGTATTACAGCAGGAGATAAAGACCTGAGCCAGTTGCTCAAACAAATGGATACTGGCCTACTGGTCACTGAATTGATGGGGCAAGGTGTAAACCCCGTTACCGGCGACTATTCCAGAGGAGCTTCGGGTTTTTGGGTAGAGCATGGCGAGATTCAATACCCTGTGCACGAGATTACTATTGCGGGAAACCTTAAAGATATGTATCAACATATTCTAGCGGTAGGCAATGATATAGACCTACGCGGAAATATACGCACCGGCTCTATTTTAATAGAAGAAATGGCGATAGCCGGAGAATGAGTTAGCGGTGCAAAGAATTAAGCAAAATCCAGCGGTCAGCAGATCACACTTACTCGTTTACTTGATTTATGCAGGATGAGTAAATGCTCTGCATGCCTATCCTGCTTTTTTCCTGGCTGTCGTGCTAAAAACTTAAAATCTAATATCAACCCCCAGGGTAAATTCGCGGCCTACTTTAAATAATCGTGTCGTTTCGCCACCCTGCGTCACTTTTACTTCATCATTGATCAGGTTTTTCATTTTAATTTTCACTGACAACCAGTCATTGAGCTGTTGGGTAGCAATTAAATCCAGTTGATTAAAGGGTTGTGCATATTTATCAGGTGCGCCTAATAAACCAACTGCGACGATGCGTTCAGCGGTGATATTATAAAGCAAGGTGGCACGCGTCCCCCAATCGGCATTATCAAAACCCAGCTGAAAATTGAACACATGTGGTGAATGTCCTTGTAAAGGACGATTGCTAGACGTTTGTGCTTCGGTATTTTTTTCGCTCAATTGCACTGTAGACTGCGACCAGGTGTAGTTACTGCCTATAAAAAAATCCTCTAAAGCAGGATGAATAATATCCAGATTTTTTAATACTTCAACCTCGATTCCATATATAGTGGCTGCTTCAGCATTCTGAAAGGTTAGCAGTCCCGCTGTTCCCGGTAAAAAAACGGTCTCTATCGGGTCAGTCATATTTTTCCAGAAAAATCCTAGCGAGAAGTTTTCATTTGCTGACATATAATATTCCCAACGGGCATCATAGTTATCAATCCCTGTTTGCATTAAATCGGGATTACCCGTGGTCTCATTTCCAGTACTTGGATCAGTAAACGGAGCCGGGGACAATTCCCTAAAATCGGGCCGAGAAAGTGTCTGACTAAAACTCGCACGGAGCTGTTGTTTGTCAGTAATAAACCAGGTAGTCGCGACAGCAGGAAGCATATCTGTTCTGTTTACTACGGTAGTAATAGGATCACTGCTAGCACCTGATATTGCAAAAGTTTCGACAAACATATCGTTATCTTCCCAACGCAAACCACCGGTCAGACGAACATTATCAAAAAAGTTCATATCCAGTTGGCCGTAGTAAGAAATCAATGCTTGACTGGCATTATAATTATCTGTCGAGCGAGTCGTTTCCCTGATCTGGAAACCATCGGGAGTAATATATTCAGGCTGCAAAATATCTTCTAATGAAGGCTGAGCCAGTACGGCAGGGTCCCTCGCATCAGGTCCAACAGGTGTGTAAATAAAGCGCTGGATTGAGGATTCACGAGTTTTTTGCTGGTCAATAAAGCCACTATTTAATGAGATAGAAAAATTATTATCAAACTCAAAAGGCAGTTTAAGATCAAAACGCCAGCTTGCATCCTTATCGGTTAGTTGACCATACGAGGTCTGGTTACTGTCCGCCCGACGAGAAAAAGAGTAGGTGCCGTCAAGATTTTCATCGTAACGATAATCTCTTGTTTTCGGCTGTTCCCAATCAGCGGTTGAATTGCTGTATAACCAGTCGAATTTAAGATTATGCAGCTCTGGAAATAAATGATCTCCTCCAACTTGCTGCATAAATAATTGATTAGTTGTCCACCTTAATTGTGTGTGTCGACTACCCGTTTCGCCCTCACTATAACCTTGTTCAATACTCGCTTGATCAAAGGCCTGGCGTAACCACATGCTAGTGGCATACAGGCGATGATCATCTTTATATGTTGCTTCCAGTCCCAAATAGGCATTTATCTGAGTTTCACGCACGGTTTTGTTTAAATTAGACTCTTCGGTTAATATCAATCCGCCTTTACCATCACTGCCAGAGGATGAATATTGTTTTCTTTGCTCATCGACTGTATTCCATTGCTGTTTCCAGCGTGTCGCAGTTGTATATCCCAGAGTAAAATCTCCAATATTAAACAAATCTCCCATCGATGCTTCAAAACGACCATTTGGATTTATAGTTTCAGGCTCGACATCCCATACATTAGACAAATCCTGGCCAAAGGTTTCTAATTCCTGGGGTGTAAACCCATCTGGATTAAAAGGTGTTTGCGGTTTTAAGGTTGAACCATCGGATGTTGCAGCGGCAATGGAATCAGGAAGCTTACGCGTACCATCATCGAAAGTGATCCAGTCAGTCGAGCCACCATCATAGCGTAAACCATCTGAGAAAGTTGTACCAGTGATAAAGCCTATTTGTCCAGAAACATTCAAAAAGAAATCCTCCGGGACCTGCCTGGTACGCATATCCAGGGTACCCCCGGCAAACTCACCGGGTCTATCCACAGAATAAGATTTTTGTACCAGCAAACTATCCAGAAAACTGGTGGGAAATAAATCTAGAGGGACAACTCTACGTGTTGGATCGGGACTCGGAATCGCTGCACCATTCACCAGTGTTGAAGAATACCTCTCACCCAGGCCACGAATAAAAACAAAACGTCCACCAACAACTGTTAACCCCGCTGCTCTTTTTAAGGCACTGGCCACATCCGAATCACCATTACGGCTGATTTGCTCTGAACCTAGAACCGTAGTGACCGATGCAGAGGTTCTTTGTTCTTCGATAACAGATGCCACCGAGCCTGCAAGAAAAGGTTCTAGAACCACATACTCAGCTAGTTCAACCCCGGCAGGGGTTAGTTTAAAGCTTAAGTCGGTGGTTTGCTCTTTCGTTACAGCAACCTTATCTTTAGTTTGCGTGTTAAAAGCAGAATGCAATAAGGAAATACTGTACTCCCTGACTGGAACTTTAGCTTTGAATTTTCCTTGCGCATTAGTCCTATAGCGCTCACTTAAACCACTAAGAAACACCTGTACATCTTTAACCGGTTTATTGGTTTCTGCGGAAACGACTATCGCGGTGATATAACCTTCACCGAGTTTTTCGGCCTTAATCATATCTTCGGCACTGCCACCGATAGCCGCATCTGCTGCAATATTACTTTCTATGTGTAAAACTGGTTCTCCTTTAAACTCTGGAAATGTCAGCATAACCTGAACATTTTCATGCTTGCGTAAAGGCAGTGCAAAACCGAATGATTTATTCTGGCGATTAATGGTTAATTGATAATTTCCAGGTGCCAGACTGCCAAAAACACTACCATTATTACTAAAGTTAGCAAAAGGTTTGCCATCAATTAATAGTTCAGCATCACTGACCGGCCTGCCTTTAAGAAACAGAAAGATGGAAAACTCGGCTTTGTCACCCGCCCAAGCCGTAGTACTGCTCGTGACCAAGAGTAAAAAAATGACCATAGGACGATACAGAAGTTTCATGATTTATATGTGCTTAATATGGCTATAAGTAAACGTGCGGTGCTTTTGCTTTTATTAAACTAAGCAATGCAAAGGCAGTGAAGAATAACGGGATTGAATGAATAGGACCTGGTTAATGTCTATGCTTACGCACTGGCAAGAGCTCTGTGCTATTTGCTCGTTGCTTTAGGCACATTGCCAAGATTCCTCTTTACAGGCTTCCATCATGCGACGTAATTCGAGCCCTTTTTTAAACAATTCAGTTTCGGTCAAATAATCGATTTGCTTACTCGCCGCAGTAAATTGACCACTGGAAAAATACGCGTAAGCCAGGGCATAGCGAATATTCTGATCATCCAGTAAACCTGTGCGGTATAAACTTTTTTGCATATTTGCTGCTTGTTCATAGCGCTTTAAAGCCAGAAAAATTGCCAGACGTTGTTTCAGCTTGACCTTATGGTCACGAATAACGGGGTTTAGGGTCAATGCCTTATATAAACGCCCTGCCCGGCGATAGACTTCGGCAGCTTCAGCAATCAGTTTGGAATCATATTGCGCCGCCTGTTCTAGAATAAAAGCACCCGAATTCAATTGGCCCATATCCATATAGGTATGCGCTAATACTTTGGCAATGGTTACATTATCTGGAAACTTCAAACGCGCTGCTTCCATAATAAGCAATGTTTGCTGATATTCCTTACTCAGACGCAAGGCATTGCCAATGGCAATATAATCACTCGCTTTCCCTGCTGAAAGATTAAGGTACTGCTGACCCAATTGCGCTGCTTGCTGGTATAACTTTAATTCAACCAGATAGAAAACTTTACGGCGCATAAAACGGTAATCACTACTAAACATTTGCTGTGCTGTATTCAAAGTATCTATAGCTGCATCGCTTTGCTGTAACTGCCAGTGCGATTGCGCTTTCATTTCCAGTAGCAGCGGATAATTGAGCACAATATCTCCCGCTTTATCTACTGCAACAATAAGCTCTTGATACTCCTTTAATGCATAACTTACCTGTGCTAGATAGACATAGATAACGGGATCTTGCTGGCCATTTTTAATGGCTGACTGCAAGCTTTCTTTTGCTGCGAGCATATCATTCAGATTCATATACGCCAGACCTTGCAGGGTATAGAAACGCATCAGGTCGGTTGCTTCATCCGCCATGTCCACACTTTGCAAGGCCAGTAATGCGCGGTCATAATGACCATCTTTGAGCATCGTGGCTGCCAAAGATATAAAATCTGTTTTGGGCGCTTTTTTAGCCCATCCAGCTTGTGCAGCAAATAACAAAGTCACGGCCATTAATACCTGCAGGATTCGTTTATTAAATATTTTCATAACAATAAATATAAATATGTAGCAACAAGGACTTAAGACAGATCAAAGCGGATTTTTTGTTTTGCCCAGACTTTGACTTTCTTACCTTCATATTTGGCAGGTTCAAAGCGCCAGGAATTAATCCCCTGCAAGGCGGCTTCATCAAATACGCCGGATGGATTGGATTCCAGTACCTGTACCTGATCCACTGCGCCATTCTCATCAATCAAAATGGATAGCACCACATAGCCTTTGATACCTTTTTTCTTGGCTGCTGCCGGGTATTTAAAAGCCCCTCTTACTTTCGGTTTAGGCGCCACATCAACCAAATCTTCGGTCATAATAGACGAGCCGGTTTTACCCAGTAAGCCACTGTTTAAATCATCAAGAGAGCCATCGCCTAAGCCAGGTATGCCAAGATCTATCCCTGACAAGGATGAGTTTAGGCCTTTAAATGGTACCGGTGCTCGTGCCGTCTTGCGCACGCGTTTGGGTTGCACTTTTTTTACTTTCTTTTCTGCCTTGGGTTTAATCTGCTTAACAATATCAAGCTGTGTGGTCTTAACTGCCTTTTCCTGATCCAGATCTGAAGCATATCGGTTCATCACTAGCACTAAGCCAAACACGAGAATAGGGCCAATCATCATCGAGATGATGGCAACCACATTTTTATTAACCTTCATACTACAATTATTTAACCCGCTTCTTTTTCAGTTGCGACACCGACACTTTTCGCACCCGCTAAACGCGCCTGGTCAACCACTTCAACCAGCTTGCCTGACGGCACACCTTCATCGATCACGACTAAAATTGATTTTTGCGTAGAGGTACTTAATAAATCACGCAATTTACTTTGTATAAGCCATACTCTGATAGGTTCGCCGTCTAGATAGATATCCCCGGTTTTATCAATAAACAAGCGAATGGCCTTACTGGAAGCCATGGTCGAACTACTGGCACTGGGACGTTCCAGTTCTAAGGTCATATCCTTGACAAAAGTTGTAGTCACCATAAAAAAGATCAATAAAATAAATACGATATCAATCAATGGGCCTATATCAATGCTCGTATCCAGTTGCGGTGTTTGTCTGCGTCGCATAATAAATTGTAGGGGTTAAGTTAGAAGGTTAGGCGTGACTGCAAAGCAAATCTTTGACTTGTGCCAAATGGGTTTGCAGATTGATTTGTCGTCTGTTCAATACGCTTTGAATTAATACACCGGGAATCGCGACAGCCAGACCCATCTGGGTGGTAAATAAAGCCTGGGAAATCCCTCCAGCAATACCACCTGACTGGGTAAATAAAGCCATAGAGGCTAAGGAGTCAAAGGTTTCGATCATCCCTGAAACAGTTCCCAAAAGTCCCAGTAAGGGAGAAATCATGACAATAATCTTGATCAATACGGCATACTTACGCATTTCCTTATCATAGTCAGAAAATGCACTATCCAGGTGACTGCGTAAATTAAGATAGCCTTGTTGCTGAAGCGCCAAACCTAGCTTCACAGCAGTATCAAGAATTCCCGATACCGGTGCCTGTGGATTTTTCTGGTAAAAAATCAGCATATCTCGCACACCCATACGGTAGGTTTCCTTTAACGTCCAGTAACGGTAGCCAAGACCATACCAAAGCAACATAGTACACACTAGCAACGGCGGCATAACAAAACCACCCGAGACAAACAGGCTTTTAACGGAGAGGAAAATATCGTTCAAGTCCATAACTGTTAGCTAATATGAGCAGTAATTAGTGAATGATCCTTTTTGCCACCGCTATCGATCATGCCTATAACTACCTGCCCTTGTTCAGAGGAACTTAAAAGTGTATTAGTAATACGCAAAGCTGCAACTTCCATATCCAGCTTAATATTTTCCGACCAGGCTGATAATAAAGAACCAAATAATAGCGTTGGAATAGCAACAATCAACCCGAGTTCAGTCGTGACTAATGCAATAGAAATACCACCAGATAATAGTTTCGGGTCGCCAGTACCAAATTCGGTAATAATATCGAAAGTTGAAATCATCCCGGTCACAGTTCCTAGCAATCCAAGTAACGGAGATACCGAAGCAATCACCAGAATCGAGGTGCCGAAGCGATTCAAGACTGTCGATTCCTGTAAAATTGCCTCGGAAATAATATCTTCCATATGGTCACGGTCATCTTTAATATGCCGTAAGGTTGATTCCATAACGCGAGTGATTGCACAATGCCCTTTCTGGCATATTTTTTTCGCCTTTTCCATTTGCCCAGCATGTAAAAGGCGGGTAATCTCTTCGGTCAATTTCTGTGTATCAGAACTGTTGGTGTATAAAAGATAAATACGCACAAAAATCAATAGCGCGGCAAAGCCACCCAGACAGACAATAATCCAGCCGATGACACCACCGGATTCAATTACACTTAACCAGGTTTTTTCAGGTGTTTCCTGTATGGCTTTTTCGCGCGACTCAAACAAAAATATTTTCAGCTGCTCAGGTTGCTCATTTTTATCTAATGCTATTGCTGTCGACTGTGCAGGCTGGTACCATAATTTCAGATTACCTGCACCTGCAGGCACTAAAGCACCGCTCCCTTCTGTATTGATGCCATAAGCAGCGATATTACCTACCTGAACAATATCGCCTTCAACTTCCTTGCCACTATTCAGAAAGAATTTACCTTCAGTTTTACGTAATTCACCGAGGCTTTTTACCAAGGCCAAAGCCTTATCAAACAGGAAACTTACTTTCTCTTCATCCTTACCCAAGGTGTAATTAACTTTGGTATCTGTCTCAATGTTATACTTTTTTAGCGTAGCTTCAGCCTGTGAGTAAGTCATCTGCAGCACTTCATCACGTTCCATCCCTGCGGTATTAGTTTGTTCCGCAGTATTTAACTGTGCGGAAATCTGATCAATTTTTTCTGCACGACTAACTGATCCACGCTCCAATGAATCAATTTTATTGACTAATTTACGTTCATCACTGGCTGATTTCTTCTTGAAATTAAGCAAGCGATTTTGCAGCTCTCTTTTTTGTGCATCTAGAAAAGCATACTCGCGTTTATAAGCTGTTTTTAAATCGACCGGTTCCACTAGCGGATCTTTTTTTGCTTCAACGGCAGATTCTGGAGCGCTACCAGCAGTTACACTTGTAGCTTGTGTGCCAGTAGTTTCAGCGGATTGCGCTACACTGATAAAAAGTAGCGTCAGGAGTAACAGTAATTTATTCATTATGACTTCAGCGGATTAGGTAATTCAAAATAGCCCTGGCGAATTTGTTTTTTTAAGGAATCAAATAGTATGGCTATTTGTTCAATTTCCTCATTGTTAGTCGTTTGCAGATACTGCCAGTTACCATCGCTCATGCGATTGGCCATTCCCACGCGTTTATCACCCGTCTGGAAGTACATTAATGCAGTGCCCAGTTTGGCAATATCTGCGAGTACTTTTTCATCGCCTAGTTGTATGGTTTGCTGATAAATGCCATTTTCTTTACTCAGACGTATTTCATCTTCAATAAATGCCCACATCCTGTTAACGGCTTTTTTGGCATCAATCAAATTATTATTCAGCTGCCTTTCCAGCTTATTGACATCGCTAAGCCGGTCTTCGACTTTAAACGGAAAACCATTTCTGACATATACGCGATAACGCGTTATAAGTTCTATCAATACTGGTTTTAAGCCATCATTTGAGGCACTTGCCTTCTGAGATTCTTGCTGAAATTTCTCCAGAGATTGCTGCAGTTTTTCAATACTGATGTTCTGACGGCGTTCCTCAACTCCCAGATCAGTCATTTGTGATGCCAGAGAAGACATTTGGTTATGATGATTTTCTTTGGCAAGATCAAGCTGCATTTGTAACTCTTCGACTTCACCACGTACTTTAGACAAGGATTTAGCCAGATTTTCATGTTCTTCGGCATTGACGTTGCCAAGCCAGGCTATGCATATCGATATGCAAACCAGATAGGAAATTTTGAATATTTTTACCAACATAGTGACTTGATTAATTTTTTAAAATTCTTGAATAGGCTACTTAGAGTTAGTGACTTACGAATGCGCAGAATGAAACTCATCTTTATAAACAGGCAATGCTGTGCCCGTGTTATAAAGCTATTTATTCGACGAATCAGATGGGTAGAACTTTGATGCGTAGCTAGCTATGAGTCTATTTCAGCGCCTTGCTTGCAGAAAAAGTAAACGCAGAATAAAAACCGAAAAAATGCGCACTCGGAGTATAGATTTAAAGGTGTTTTCTATAAAAACATACAACACAAAAAACCAAGAAAAAAGAGCCTCTATACAGAGGCTCCTGCTTATCTGATACTTAAATAAAGTAACTAGCTTTTAGTAAGCGTATGTCCATTCTTTAGTCCAGTCATCATTTGCAGTTGCAAATGCACCAACATAACTAACACTATCAAAGAATGCATCGCCTGCTACTGGCGCTCCACCTGTAGGTAGAGGCGAATCAGCACCTGGCAAATATCCAGCAAGAACAGGATCAGCTTCTTGGTTCATCATTTGCGCAGAAAACCAGTCACTTACAGCAAATGTAGCGCCGTTACCATCAGAAAAATTTGTCGCACAATCAACATAAGAATGATCTATAGTTAGTTCACCTGATAATGCGTCTGGTGCACCTGCATTTAGATAAGTTGCCTCACCGTCAATTTGTAAACATGCACTACCAAAACCAGTGAATACAGAATTCGAGATATTTACGCCTGTACCACGACGTAATAAGACTCCTTGAGTACCGACCGCTGAACCTAACATAGTCATGTTAGAAAGAACTGGTTTAGAACGAGGGCCTGAATCAGGATTGTCAGGATTGTTATCTGCTTCAATACCACGATCACCATCATCAGCGGCTTGCTGAACTAAAACGTACTGTGCCTTACCTCTCCAGCCACCACCCCAGTCCAGACTATCATCGCCACTGTGCGTTATTACCATATGCTTCATTTGCGCTGTACCACCGAACATTTCAACACCGTCATCCAGGCCAGCATGAACGTGAACAAAATCAATAACAGTGCCTGCACCGACACCCGTTAATGTCAAGCCGTTTAACTCTTCATCCGGACGTACTGCAAAACCAGCAAAAAGAATTTGTGTGTATTTCAATACACCACTGTTATCGTTTGGCTCATTACCACCATAAAACTCAGAAGTTACCGCTTCAAAAGCAACTTCACATAAAGCAACATCTACATTACAACCATTTACAGGCGCAAATCCCGCTAATACCAAGCCGCCCCACTCACCAGCAGATTGCTGTAATGGACCTGTCATAACAACCGGGTTATCAGGCGTTCCTTCTGACATGATTTTAGAACCACGTCTAATCCACAAATAATCCGCACCTTGTTGACCGAATATTTTCGTACCCGGGTTAATGGTTAATGTTGCATTGTCGATTTTATCGCCACCGATAAAAACACCGCCAGATAAAATCCATTGTGTGTTTTTAGTTAAGATAATATCTTGTTTAATTTCACCGCTTAAGACACAAGACCCATTAACAGGTCCAGCTACAGCGAAAGCAGGACAACCTTGAAATGCATTATTAACAAATTGATCTAAAGAAAAACGTAATGGATTTGAACCAGGAATCAGTTTTAGTTTTGCATAATACTCACCTCCGCCAAAGCTGATAGCAGGAATATGCACTGCACTCGTCGTTGCATCAAATACATCACGTTGACCAGTGACTGGTGCAACAAGAGAAGCAGCTATCAATTCAAATTCAAAATTCACAGCATCAACTAGCTTTAGTTGCGCATTCCATGAACTTGAATCTTTACCATTTAATACTTCAACAACAGGAAGATTCACGATAGAAGTGGCAGGATCAAAACTCGCAGTAACAGCATAAGAGCTGAAAGACACGGCGCTTAACAAACTGATAGCAGCTGCCGCCAGGTTGGCGTTAGCACGTTTAAAATGTAACATAGTAATATCTCTCTAATGTGGATAAATCTGCATAAACAAGCCAATACAATAGCCTTGGTTTATGACATAGCGATGACATTAACATGACATTTGCATGACATTTTTGTGACACGCACTTAGACAACTTATCTGCTTCTGTGTTTATTCGAGAAGGAGAAACAGTCTGTTTATCTGGATATTACGAGGGGAGGGAAGTGAAATGAACAACAGGAATGCTGTAGAGTGTCGCTTTAGCCTGCTGTTCATGTATTTTGTTAAGGTCCTAAAGCCTGTCCTAGCTTAGCTCCCATGTGGAAATGAAGCCCAAATGCAAATAGTGATCCGGGCTTTTGTGGAGTGTGGAGTGCGTATTGCTTATTACTTAATCTTTTTCAGACGCTATTAAAGCCTCAACCAATTCACGTAATTTATTTTGAATCAAATGTGTATTTTCTGGCCCCATACGCAGCATTTGCTTATCTAAAGCACTCAATTTTTCTAACTCAGGACGAGCAAATTTATACTGTACCGAGGTTCGAATGACCTCGATATTATTGCTAATCACTGGAGCATCTAATACCTTGGCAGTTGCTGCTTTAATAATATCCAGTAGCTTATAATTTTTCGGGTAAGAAAACTCTGTAAAAACCTGCTGAAAAAGCGGCAAATATTTCTGATATAAAGCAACGGCAGCCTGATTATCTATAGAATCAATTGCTAGTGCTAATTGGTCATAGCGTTGATAAGATGCCTGTGACATATACATCCTGTTTTCTTCTATGCTCACAGTAAAAGGCTGACTAAATGCCAACTCACGTAAGCGTTTTAACGGAGGACGCATACCTTGAGCCATATCATTAATAGATAAAATACTTTTTCTGATCAATTGCTTTTGAAATAGAATGGGCTGCAACTGCGTTGAAATAGACTGCAGATCCTGGGTAAATTCTACATCGCTATTGCCTAATTCAGGTAAAGGTTTACGCAACTCAAGCTGCAAAGCTTCGCCATCATAAGGAGGTAATTGACTAGCAAAATCCTGATTTCCATCCACTGTTTCAGCTGAGGTTTGTGATTCCACATCAGGGATAACTAACACCTGCTCAGTATTCTGAGCCATCGAACCAGCATCATCCTCATCATCCGCCAATAAAAATAATAATAAAGCAACCAGCAACAGCACGACAACGATGCCTATAATTACTATAGTAGATTTATTTGAAGTATTAGTATTCAGTTGCTGCATAACGGACTCCCGGTAAAGTTAACTCAAGAACCTGTTAAAGAAAACAGGCTCAATGCTGATCTTGGCTATAATAGGCTTAAGTAAATACTTATTCAATCAAAGGAATCATAATGTCTTACACTATTTATTTATCAGGCGAAATTCATAGCGACTGGCGCGAACAAATCAAACAGGGAATTGATCAACTTAATTTAAATATACAAGTATTAGGCCCAATTACCGATCACGATAGTAGCGATAATGTCGGAGAAAAAATTTTAGGTGCGGAAGATAATAATTTCTGGAAAGATCATAAAGCAGCAAAAATAAATGCCTTGCGTACCCAGAATTATATCAGTCGTGCAGATATAGTCGTGGTTAGATTTGGTGACAAATATCGCCAGTGGAATGCCGCATTCGATGCAGGCACTGCCTATGGGCTAGGAATCCCAGTTATCGTAATGCATTCCCCTGAATTAACGCATCCCTTAAAAGAAGTTGATGCGATGGCGTTAGCCGTGACAGAAACACCCCGGCAAGTGGTTGAAATTTTAACGTATATTTCCCAAGAATAGTTTACGCTTCGCAAATATCGGCACATTACTATAGCTATAATTCGCAGGACAAGCAAAGAACTACCCTGAGCTTGGCGGATTATCACCAGGACAATTTAAAGTAATGCCTCAAGCTCGCATCAAGTCAGCTCAAGCTAATTGTTGAAGTGTATGCTGCGCAGAAGTACAATCTGTTGAAACGCACATTAGTCCTATGGCATTCCAAACTCAATATAAGGCTCTTCACTGTTCAATGTGGAATCCTTAATTAATACGACTTTAAGAATATGCTGTACTCAGCATGAAATAAGGCTTCTCAATGAAACACAAAATGTTTCAATACTTAATAGTGATATAGCCATATTGAATGCCTTGCACGTCCAGTCAAAAACGGAGAATGACTTATGAAAAAATTGTATCCGCTATAAATTCTAGGGAGGCACAAAATTTCCCTGAGATTTTTCTT
>CAYWLM010000028.1:0-30269 GCA_964459125.1 uncultured Methylomonas sp.
TTTCCAAGTCATTATACTCTTGAATTATCCTTTTTAATTCGCAATTCGGGACCTGACCCCGTGTTCTTTTTGACCCCGTGTTCTTTTTCTATATGTTGTGCCTACCCCACGAAATCGGGAAGAGCCCTGTTAACTCAGCCTCTGAATCGCTTAATGCTGTGCCAAGAAGACCTTCACGGTTTACTCTACCAGGCACACATTAAATGATACAGGAAAGGCCGCGTTTAATGTGTATCTGACCCCTGTGTTCCGCCGTTTGGTCAAATGAACCTTACTATTAATAGCTTTCTCCAGTACGAAATGAGTCTGAAAAGAGCCCGGTATTCTAATAGAGAATGAGTCTAAACTGACAAAACTGGTAATCTGTTTATGATGAAGGAATAACCCCATCATTAATATCAGGTACAAATTAAAAAGGGACATTTAATTTGTACCTGAGCGCAGTTATTCAAATAATTGAATTTTTATAACAAATCACAAACAAAATACCCTATAGTACTAAATTCAATTATTAATCAATAGCAAGCTATGAAAGTCATACATGGAATTTGGGTGCCCAGCCAGAAAGCAGATTTTATGCAGCAGGGTCAATTTTACATTTGGGTGGAATCTGACGAAACAAAACCGCTAAAAAGCAAAAAGCTACATCCTCAGCAGTTGCGTGATCAAGCATGTCTGGATTTTCTAAATTCGACTTTTGCCTTTAGTTTAAAGCCAACTGATCCTGAACCACAGTTAATCAATATTTATTTACCCACTGTAGATAATAAACCTATACCAGCCCCAGAGTTGAACATTAATGATATAAATAATGTTGTGAACTTACAGGCATGGCAGGTTTATGCCTGCCCTTTGCTAACACCGTTAAAAACTATTGGGGATATTTATTTTTTAAGCCATTATCAGCTTGAAGAAGTGCGTATCAGTGGTGACTTTTTATTCTGGTTTTATTTCAGTCAGTCGCTCAAACAAGTACTCAATAAAGACCAATATTTTCCTGAACTGGTCGCAGAACAAGTCAAGACTAAAACTAATCTGTATCGGCATTGGAAAATCATGTCTCCTGCTTATGAGCAGTTAGTCGAACAAGCGGCTATGTCAATGCCTTTAGCTTGTGCGCAAAGCTATCAGGCCAAGCCTCTGCTACGCCACTTTGCTGAAGTAAGCATTAACCAGATTTTAAACACCAGTATTCAGCAATTACCTCAAGTCTTTCATAACAAACTACGCTATGATTTTTTAGAAACTCTGCTCTTAGAAACACAAACTAACATTCCCATACGCTCAGTGGTCAAAGTGCCCAACGAATTCCAGCAATGGCACCAATGGCAACAGAAGATTTTGCAGTCTCAGCAAAAGAGCAACTTGCAATTAGGTTTTCAACTGTATGAGGCGGATGCTAAACAAGTAGATAGCTGGCATTTAAACTTTATATTATGCTCGCATAAGGATCCGTCTTTTAAATTGGATTTAGTCGAATTCTGGACCCATGGTGAAAGCTATGATGCGCTGATCAGTCATCAATTTGGTAAGCATATCGATAAGCAACTGTTAGTCAATTTAGCCCATGCGGCTAGAATTTATCCTAAACTTTGGCAAGGCATGGAAATGTCTGAACCAGTAGGTTTAACCCTCAGCCTTGATGAGGCATTTAATTTTTTACAAGAATCTGCCTGGGTTTTGGAGGATGCCGGCTTTAAAGTGATCATTCCCGCCCGCCTCACTCCGAAAGGTCGACAACGCGCTAAAATGCGCTTGCGCAGTACGGGCAAAAAAACCAATAGCAGTGCTGCTAGTAACGCCTATCTAAGCTTAGAAAATTTAACTAATTATCATTATCAATTGGCGATTGGTGATGAATCAGTCTCGCCGGAAGAGTGGCAGCAATTAGTAGAGATGAAAACACCCTTGGTGCATTTTCGTGGTCAATGGATGGAATTAGATCGTGAAAAAATGCAGGAGATGCTTGCCTTTTGGCAACAGCAACAAGATGTGCCCAGCGATTTATCAGTACTTGAACTATTAAAAAAACTAGCTGAGGAAGGAGATAGTCTTGAAGTTGATGCTAGTGACAGTTTCTCTGAAATACTAGCCAAGCTGAACGATAGCAGTCATTTTGAATTAATTGCTAACCCCTGCGAGTTGAAGGCGGATTTACGCGATTACCAAAAACGCGGAGTATCCTGGTTACGTTATTTAGATACGCTGGGATTAAACGGCTGTTTAGCTGATGACATGGGCTTAGGTAAAACCATGCAGGTTATTGCCAATATGCTCTTAGAAAAACAAGCTGGACTAAGTGCACCGACCTTATTAATTGCGCCCACCTCGGTTATCGGCAATTGGCAAAAAGAAGTGGAAAAATTCGCGTCCAGTTTAAGCACTCATATCCATCATGGTAGTGACCGCGAACAAGATAAAAAAACCTTTACAGCCCTGTGTTCAGCTCAGGACATGATAATTACCTCCTATACCCTGGCGCGTAAAGATAGTGCCTTATTGGAGGGTATAGCTTGGCATCGTGTCGTGTTAGATGAAGCGCAAAATATTAAAAACCCCAAAGCCGCACAAACCAAAGCGATTTTAAAATTGAAAGCCCAACATCGTTTGGCGTTAACAGGGACACCGGTGGAAAATCGTTTGATGGACTTATGGTCAATTTTTAATTTCTTAAATCCGAACTATTTAGGAAAACAAGCTCAATTTCGCAAGACGTACGAATTACCGATTCAACGTGATAATAACCCCGTGCAATCAGCGGTGTTAAAGCAATTGATTCAACCGTTTATTTTGCGCCGCTTAAAAACGGACAGAAGTATTATTAAAGACTTACCTGACAAAATTGAAAACAAACAATACTGCAACCTGAGCAAAGAACAAGCCTCTCTATATCAAGCGGTGGTCAAAGATGTGGAACAGCAATTAGAAGAAAAAGAAGGTATAGAACGGCAAGGCTTGATGCTATCAACCCTGATGAAACTGAAACAAATTTGCAATCATCCGGTGCAATTTTTACAAGATAACAGCCCGTTTACTGCTGAACGTTCACATAAATTAGAACGCCTAATTGAAATGCTGGAGGAAACTAACTCGGAGGGCGATAGTGTATTGATTTTTACCCAGTTTACTGAAATTGGTGATCAACTAGTACAGTATATAAGCAAAGAAAAACACTACCCCTGTCATTATATACATGGTGGAGTTAGCCGTAAAAAACGTGAACAAATGATAGAGGATTTTCAAGATCCAGACAGCCCACCGTCTATTTTTGTACTGTCCTTAAAAGCAGGAGGCGTGGGGATTACCTTAACCCGTGCAAATCATGTTTTCCATTTTGACCGTTGGTGGAACCCTGCCGTTGAAAACCAGGCCACCGACCGTGCTTTTCGGATTGGTCAGAAGAAAAATGTCTTTGTGCATAAATTTATTACTTTAGGTACCCTTGAAGAGCGCATAGACCAAATGATAGAAGATAAGCAAAAAATGGCTGACAGCATCGTGGGTAATGATGAAAGCTGGTTAACAAAGCTGGATAATAATGCCTTTAAAAAGCTGATTGCCTTGAATAAAAATAGCGTGATGGAGGCTTAAAATGAAGACACACTCAAAAACCTGGTGGGGTCAACGCTTGCTTGAAGCACTGGAAGATTTTACCGATAGTGGACGTTTAGCACGGGGACGAGCTTATGCTAAAGACCATCGAATATTGGCATGGCAAATTAAAAATGGCATTATTCAGGCAAAAATTCGCGGAAATATAAATGCATATTTTGGTGTTTATAAAGAACCAAAATATCAGGTTGAAGTACAAATGACCCACCTTAGCGCGACACAATGGAAAAAGGTGATCGCAAGCTTAACTCAGCGGGCCAGTTTTATCGCCAAATTATTAGTCGATGAAATTCCGGAAAATATCGAACAGGTGTTTGCGGAGTTTAATAGTCATTTATTACCCAATAGTTATCAAGATTTTAAGGTCTCTTGTAATTGCCCTGACTATGCTGTTCCCTGTAAACATATAGCTGGCGTTTGTTATAAACTGGCGAATATTTTGGATAACGAGCCATTGTTGTTATTTGAAATGCGTGGGCTTGCGCCTGAAAAATTGCAGCAGGAGTTATTAAAATCGCCACTCGGTAAAATCCTGGCAGATGGGCAAAAATCTACTGCTGGTGAATTAATCCCTATTAGTAGTTTTTATCCTGCCTTGGAAACACAAGCTATACCAGAGAAGGTTTCAATAAAACAATTCTGGCATGGCGCTATGTCATTAGCTAAAGAATTACCTGAACATCAGGAAGCGGTTATTCCCGCAGTCATCATTAAAAAAGGCGGTGATTATCCTCCTTTCTGGCAGAAACCAGGTTCTTTTATAAGCGTGATGGAAGATTTTTATCTGCGTATGCGTAAGATTAATCAAAAACAGATGTGATTTATCGCTGAAATAGGATCGTGCATGGAAAAACTTGAGCACAATGGGGCGCGCGGATCTTTAGTCCGCTTTTTAAAGTGCAGGCTAAAGACCTGCGCCCCATATTCAATGAATATGGTACTTAGTTTATCGGCTAATGGTGGGCAAACGGTAAGGTTGTTTGCCCACCCTACGTTGAATATGGGAGGACATTGATATGTCGAGTTACCGCTGTGCGGATACACCGGGGCTTGTTATTTCTTTACTGTGCTAACATTTCGACGACGGAATATTTTAACCGATGATGATTCTCGCGTCTGGTTACGTAATGCGCTAGGCAATACACGAAAATGCTATCTATTTACAATTGATGCCTGGGTATTGTTGCCCGATCATCTTCATTGTATTTGGACCGTGCCGGAAAATGATAACGATTTTTCGGTGCGCTGGAATGACATCAAAAGGCAATTTACAAAGTCTGCAAAGGATAGCTTACACAAACCGGAATGGCTTAATGTCTCGAAACAAAAACATCGGGAAGGATCCATTTGGCAAAGACGTTTTTGGGAGCATCAAATCCGTGATGATAATGATTACCAGCGTCATATGAACAATCCGGTTAAACACGGTCTGGTAAAAGCTGTGAGTGAATGGCCATATTCGACATTTCATCGCTATGTTAATCAGGGAATATACTCGGTTAATTGGGGTGACAACAATTTAATTCAAGACGGTGATATGGATTATGGTGAGTAGGGTGGGCAGGTTTTTTTGCCCACCTTGTTTATCGGTCAATGGTGGGCAAACGGTAAAGCTGTTTGTCCACCCTACGAATTGTAGCGTATTTGCAGGAGATTAGATTTTTTAATGTATTTCGAAAGTGACACGGCGCATGAGTACAGGCATTGCTTTACCCTGCACTAAACAATTCCGCTAACTGATTAACTCTCTGCTCATCAGGTAGATCAGAGTATACCCCGCTCATCGGCTGTTCTGCCTGCATGCCGCGGACAAATAAATAGCGTACTCCTCCAAAATGTTCGGCATAGTGATAATCAGGCAGGCGCTTTTGTAAATATTGATGTAAAACCACACTATACAGCCAGTATTGCAAGCCGTAATTATGTTCGCGCATCGCTTGAGTCAAAGTCTCTGGTTGATAATCGCTCAAGGCATTACTTTTATAATCCAGTACATAGTAACGTCCTTGATAAGCAAAAATTAAATCAATAAAACCGGTTAAATAACCTTGAATCTGTTTGTCTGATAAAGGCTGAAATGCGGGACTATCTTGCAAGATAAAATTAATCTCTTCGGTAGCAAAACTGGACAGACTTAAATAAAAGGGCATTTCCTTTAGACAGGCATGCTCAGCTATATTTGCCAGGTAAAAATCGATATCATTGTCACTTAGCGGTGTTCTTACTGTTTGATAAAGCAGTTCATTCAGAATATCTGGCATTTCAATTTTTAGACCATAGCGCTGACAGGCAGCATCACGCTGTTGACTTATCTCTTCTCGTTTTACCAGTGCAGCAAAGCTAATGTTTTCCAGTAAGTCGTGAATAACATTACCGGTATGCGCGCCCTTTGCTAATGCTAACGGTGTTTCCTCGCCTGGCTGTGCCGCTGAGTCGTTAGCCTCTTCAGCTTTGTCCAAGGGTAATTCCGCAGCTTCATGCTGACTTAAGTAGGACAAAGCAGTATAACTGCTCATTTGCCAGTTGCTGTATAAATGTCGTTTTTGTGCGGGTATGGATAAATTAATGTCCAGCTCAGTTGCCTGGTAAGTTCCCTGTATTGCGTTGCCGGTTGCTATTAGCTGATAAATAAAATTATCAGGATAATCCCTTGCTAACTCTTGTAATATTTCTTGCTGCTGTGCAAATGTAATATCTGCTTGTGAATATAATAAATAAGCCAGTGCAGACTGGTTCGGCTTGTTCGCTGACCGGCTATCTAGCCAGGTGACATAACACCGATATTTAGCCCGCGTCAGTGCGACATACAGGATACGCAAGTCTTCTGCCAACTCCTCATGTAGTGCAATGTCCTTGTGTTGTTCAAAGTTTTCCGAGCCTAAATCGACCAGCATTTCATCCTTATCATGGCAAGTAATCGTCAGCTTTTCTTTTTCTAATCGATCACTGCGTGACCAAAGATATGGGCAAAATACAATGGGATATTCCAGCCCCTTGGACCGGTGCATGGTAACAATATTGATTGCATCGGCATCACTTTCCAGGCGTAATTGCTGTTCATCGCTGGCATTATTTTCTGCCGTAATTGCAGCACGTAGCCAGGCTATGGTTTTAATCGGCCCTAAATGTTCATCCAGACTGGCTTGTTGCACTAATTCCAGTAAGTGATGCAGATTAGTCATCTGTCTTTCTGCCTGTGCTGTTTGAGTAATATGCACGTGTACATTTTCCTGAGATAATAAACGTAGCATCATTGGCATAAAGCCTTTTTTCTGCCATAGCTCATGGTAGTCCTGAAGACGGCTTAACCACGCAGCTAGTAGCACTTCATCATTGAGAGTATCATACAACTGCTGCCCATCCAGAGCGAACCAGGACAGGCTTAAGGCTTGTTTTAACAGGTTTATATCAGCCGGTTGCGCCAGAGCTTGCAACAATTGATGCAACTCAAGCGCCTCACTACTGGCAAACACTGAGTCTGTACTGTTGATGACTGCAGGAATGCCCGCTTGCTTCAATAGTTCCTGATAAAGTATGGCCTGTTTATTAGTACGTACCAGAATGGCAATATCAGCGGCTTGTATGGCTCTGGATGTACTATCGCTATGTATGTTAACCTCGCCTTGCAGTAGATATAAGATTTCATTAGCCACTGCCATTTTAATTTCTTCTGCTGCTTTGCCGCTTGTCCAGTAACCGCTTTTGCTCTCACTTTCTGCTAATTGCCATAAAGCTAGAGGCGCGAGTGGCTGATGATTCTGCATCAAAGTTCCCTGTGCGGCATCTAAAGCTGGTTTAACAGGATTAAATTCTAAATCTTCAAAGACAAAGGGATTATCAGATAGCCTGAAAAGCTGGTTAATCGCCTGCACCAGGTCAGGATGTGAACGCCAGTTTTCCCCTAACGTATAGTGGTGTTGTGCCTGCTGTTTGGCGTGTAAATAAGAATGAATATCCGCACCACGAAATTTATAAA
This sequence comes from uncultured Methylomonas sp., assembly GCA_964459125.1. Classification (GTDB taxonomy): domain Bacteria; phylum Pseudomonadota; class Gammaproteobacteria; order Methylococcales; family Methylomonadaceae; genus Methyloprofundus. The sequence goes on from CAYWLM010000028.1 coordinate 7,589, forward strand.
TGGCCTGTTTCGGGTCGCCAATTAAATATAAATATTGTTTAGGGGAGGCAAATAAATGCGAGAAAATATGCCACTGCTTTTGGTCGGTATCTTGAAATTCATCAATTAAAGCGACGCGATATTGCTGACTAATCGCTGCTACCAATAACTCACCGCCTGCATTTGATAGTGCATCTGCGGTACGGGTAATCAAGCTATCATAGGACATGATATTGAGTTGCTGTAATCGTGTCTCCAGATTTTTTTGCAGCTCTTCCGCCAGTGCGCGTCGTAATATCAGGCTGACTTTTTGGCGATAGTCAGCTAAAAGGTCAAAGGCGCTGCTATCAAAATCGAGTTTATCTTTATGTGCAACGCGTATTTCACTGACCAGGCTGTTACTGCTAAACAATGCAAAGTCTGCTTCACTTGGACATGGGCAATTAAAATCTTCAGTAGTCTCTGCTGTTGCTTCTAGCCATTGCTGTATGCTTTGAAAGGCTTCTGAGAACTTATCAGTTAATGACTTTTTAAAATAACCTAAGTCCACGGCTGCTGTTAAAGACTCTCCCTGTTGATCCAAGGCTTTTTTTGCCTTCAGTGCCTGTGTTTTAAGTGCGATTAATAAACTTTCTAAATCTTCAATAGCGGGATAAATAGCCAGTGTTGCAGGATAATTCCCTAGACTTTCCAATAATTTATCGGGCGTGTCGTATTGATGACATAGCAAGGAGACTTCCCAGGCATCACGAGGATAAATCTGTGACCGCCAGAAATCTTCGACCATTTGCTGGCGTACTGCATGGGTCTCGTTACTGAGTTCCACATCAAACATCTGCCCACTTTCTAAGGCATGTTCTTTTAACAAACGCTGGCAAAAACCATGTATGGTGAAAATCCCCGCCTGATCGATACTCAATAACGCATTGTTTAAGCGCTGTATGGCAAGTTTCTCGTCTATCTCACTGTTTTCCATTAGCGTTGTTGCCCATACACAAACATTGCTATCGAGCCCTGACATAGACTGCCCAGTAAAAAATTGTTTCGCCTCCACTAACCGCGCGCGCACCCGTTGTTTTAATTCTTTTGTTGCTGCATTGGTAAAAGTGACAATTAATAACTGATCAATAGTGTAATTCTGTTCCACCACAAAACGTAAGGCCAGCATGGCGATGGCATAGGTTTTGCCTGTTCCTGCACTGGCTTCTAATAAGTTAATGCCCGGTTTTAATTCAGTCGCAATAGGGTTGAAATTCTGATGATTAGCTGGCATTTACAGCCTCCCATACCGGCAGTAATAGGTTGCTACAAGACTGTTCGAATTCGCTATTTAACAAACTTTCGACGCTATCCAGGTTTTTATACAGTAGCTGTAGTTCCGGTTCATAGATTTGCTCTATGGCATGACTTAATGCCTCTTTTGCTTTAACTATAGCGGGCACTGAGCTGCGACTTTTCGGCCTGTTTAGCGCACATTGCTGTTTTATATAGGCAAAAGCGGCCTCAGTAAAAAAAGCATCCGGACGGCTTTGTCCCTGTTGATAATAGGCGATAAATTGCTCTAATTCATTGCCATTGATATGCTCTGGCAAAAAACTGATATAGTCATCCAGGCTAACAAGGTGGGTCGTATGTGAGCCATGCCTATTGAGTACTAAATGCTCTAGCCAGGCAACAATAAAATCTTTACCCTTTAATGGCGAATAACGATATATTAAACTTGCCTCGCTGTATTGATTTGGCAGCGTGCCCACTAAACGCACCGAGCCTAGACTTAAATCTACAGCAATTGGATCCGTGCTAGTTCCCGCCTGTTTAGAGATAATTTTTTCGACAAATTTTGTTATTTCTCGCTCTTGTGCATTAAAAGCGATCACGCCTAATTCTCCTGAAATCCAGCGGCCCTGAGCTTTAAGTTTAGCCAGCGATAAATTGCGTTGATGTAATTTTTCTTTAATCCATTGATGATTAAGCAAATAACTGTCCATTCCTTCCATTTTAAAAGGCTCGTGTTCTTGCTCATCAGCTGCAATGTTTTCCAGGCGAATATTCAGTCGTTGTTGCATAAAGTATTTTTGTGGGTGGCGATAAAAACGCAACAGGTCCTGAATTTCTATAATGTCTTGAGTTTCTGCTTTTATCTGTCCTTGCCACCAGGGTTTATTTTCTGCTTTGCTATGGTTTAAGGCCTGAATTGTCGCATAATCGGTCTTGCTATAGCTGATAAAGCGAGGATCTCCAGTAAAATAACGCGGACTAAAACTTTGTAAGGGATGCTTGATTACTAAGTTATCTAATTGATAATCTGTGTGCATGATATCTAGTAATTCATGTATCACCACTGAGGCTGGTATTTCCTCATTTTCGCTGTTTGACTGGCCGATATAAGTGATAATCACTTGTTGACGAGCCGAGAGCAGAATTTCCAGGAATTGATAACGATCATCAGCACGCCTGGAACGGTCACCCGGTTGAAAGTCTTTGCCTAATAAATCAAAGGTTAAATGCTGGTCGATATGCGGAAATTCGCCTTCATTCATCCCTAATAAAGCAATCACTTTAAACGGGATAGTACGCATCGGCAACATGGAGCAAAAAGTCAATTGACCACGTAAAAATCCATTTGAGGATTTTATCTCTTCTACGCGGCCCTCCAGCCAGGCCAAAATAACGGCTAAAGGAATCGTTTGCTCATGTACTGTCGCAAACTGTTCTTTCAGCTCCAGAAAAATTTCATTCATCTGTTGTTTTTCGGTTTGTTGAACAGGTTCCATTTGTTCAGCTGGGAATAATAAATCCGCATAAGCTAGTAGATGATTGGCCCAGGCTGCCAAGGTATAATTCTTAGCGAGTTTGCTACTGGCTTTAAATAATATTTGCAGAAAATCATGCAAGCCACCCAGAGCGAGTGCTGAAGAGCCTTCAATCTGATTATAGGGCAAGATGCCGGCAAAAAAGTCATCCTCGGTGCTGACTGCATAACCCATTAATAGTCGATCCAGACCGGCTTGCCAGGTGTTTTCTGCAGATTCAGGTAAATTGAGATCTTTTTTATGTGCTGCTGATTTACCCCAGCGTATATGGGTATCGGCAACCCAGTGACGGATTAATTCCACATCAGCTTCGGTTAAGCCGAAACAATGATAAACCTCCACCTGGCTTAATAAGTCCATCACCTCCTGCCAGCCAAAACGACTTTGTGTTAAGCGTATAAAACGCAGAAAAGCATCAAAAGTGCTATTAGTGCTTCGCAAACTACGATCAGCAATGGCATGTTGTATATCATCAAAGACGCCGCTGATAAACGGTGCATATTGTTGTATATCGGGGGCCATTACTACGATATCGCGTAACTCTAGATCATGATCCTTTTCTAAGGCCTGCAACAGCTGATTTTTTAATATTTCCACTTCGCGCATCCGGGAATGGCAGGAATGAATACTAATCGAATGATCATTCTCTATAGGTGTCACGGTCGTTAAGTTATTCAGCATATCATTTTGTAATTGCTGCAAATTACTTATTGATTCTGTTTCACACGGCTCAAAGCTATCCAGTTCCAGTTCAAAGGCACGATCAAGTAACATTTGCTGAAACTCTCGACCTTGCTGTCCCAGGCTGGCTAATAACGGATGTCCATTTTCAAACTCTTCTAGATCAGCACGTTTCCTTGCGACGATATCTGCCCAAAAGGCTTGTGCAGGATTAAGCAGATAGAAATGCACATGGGTATGTCGTGCGAGTCCTTGTAAAAATTCCATAAATAGTGGTGGCATGGTATTTAAGCCAAAAATAGAAATGCGCTCAGGTAGCAGATCACTTAATGCGCCTTCTTCCAGTGCATTAAATTTAGCAATGGTTTGTAACCATAATGCGCCACGATGTTGATCGCCTGTCTGACTGATGACTGATAACCAAAGGGCTTGTTGCCATTTTTCAGTCTCAGTAAAATAATGCAATTTTCCCTGTTGCCAGTCATTTAACAGAGTCGGGCGCATTATTTGATATTGATCAAATACCTGCGCTAAATGTGTTGCCAGTTGAAAGCGTTTTAGATCGGTATTTTCACCAATAAGATATTGTTTTAGCGTAAAAAAAACAGGCTCATCCAGTTCGCGTAATAAAGCTTCAAAACGCCACACCATTAACTCACGAGCAAAAATATCCGTCTGTAAGTGTTGATGTATTTGCAGCGCCATTTGGCTAAAAAACTTGGCAGGAAAAAAAAACTCGAAATTAGCACATACCTGAAATTTTGTTGCCAGTTGCTGCGATAACCAGCGTTCCATACCCTGGCTTTGAATTAAAAAAACTTCTTTGCTAAAAGGAGAGGTTAAAGGCGAGGTACTGATAATGGTGCTGAGATGCTCAAGCAAATTTTCCGTTTTATTGGAGCTGTGTAGGATAAACATGGTTTTCCAGGTAGGGGAGCGATAGTATAAAGATTTATCAAATAATAATGTATTTTCTGGGGAGTGGGCTTTAAGCTTCGCAGATTAGTGAAACAGGCAGGCTAAAGTTAAAGTTTATTCCCCAGTTTAGCAATAATCAAAAGGCCCTTATAGCTCGCGTTCTGAGCATTGTATTTTTTGTGCGAGTACTTTGACCACCAACGCCAAAATTTTGAATCCAGGCGTAAAAGTTACTGTATTCAGTCGAGCTCCAATAGTTCTCACTTGTGAAGTTACCGACCAAACCTCTTTGGTAATACAGCAAGGTTAACTCGTTAAGTGACGGCAAAAACCAGTCAAGATATCCACCAAATCTATAATTATTGGCCAGTTCAGCCGCTATTTCTGATTCAGTGCAGCCTGCTAGGATATCAAAGGTGTTTTGTTTGCCTGTGCCGACTGCAAATCCATCAGCACCTGCTATTATGGTGTTGTAACATCCCCAATCCGCAGAAGACAGATCTTCTGGCGCGGCCTCTAAGCCATGCCTTCCACCGTCGGAGATATAAAATACAACCCCGCCAGCAGGGCCTGGATCTCCAATGGCATAGATTACAGCATCCTGTTCGGGTGTGGCTGCCAGAAATTGGTAAGTACCTTCGGGCTTTAGCAATAATTGAATATTAATGTAGGCATCTCTATTATTAACAGTTCCTCGAGGCATAAAGATTATACCTGTTGCTGTATCGTAATTTGGGTCAGCTGCATTTGCATCCAAAACCAGTATTAAGCCGATTATTATACATATCATGTTCTTCATAGTATGCTCCAGTCAGGGTTATGGATAACCAGCTTTTTTTCTATTCACGCTCCATGTGATGAAGATAACTGTAGCGCCAGCTACTGATTTTATTTTAAGTCTACTGATATACAGTAGCAAGGATAAAAAACGGAAGATAATAGGGATAGATCGGGAATAAAGGGGCGTAGAAAAACATAGCCCCAATAAATCTGATTAGCGGAAGAAGTTTGTTCGATAGACAGTCTTCTAGCTTTTGGGCGGAATATAACCTTCAGGAATTTTGAAGTCAGAGCCAAATAAAAATTTCTCTCTTTCTTCTTCAATCATTTTTTTCGCTTTAGGCTCAAAGCTTGCGAGGCGATTTTCATTAATCAGCATGGTTTGCATGCTAATCCATTCCTTCCAGGCTTTCTGGGAGATATTATCATAGATATATTGTCCCTTAGGACCCGGAAAGGGTAGTGAATTCAAGCCTTCTTCCGAGGTGCCTAATTTTACGCAGTTTACATATCTGGTCATTTTAGTCCTTGTTTAGTTCATCAAATAATTGTTTAACAGGCGCGGGTAGCGCAATATTTTTGCTGTGCCGATGTTTATACCAGAGTGCCGTTTCACCTTCTAGTACAATATTATTAAGGTTTTCTACGTTCAATACTATTGGTTGATAATCCAGATGGTAATGGGAAAAAGTGTGCCTCCTAATTGGTAATGATTGTTTTTTAGTAACTACTATAGACTTCTTCAGTAACCATGCGTCTAGTTCTGTCCGGTCAGCTAATTCAGGCACACTCCATAAGCCGCCCCAGATACCGGTAGGTGCTCTTTTTTCCAGCAAAATCTGCTGGTCTGTATTTATTGCAATAATAAAGATACTCTGTTTGACAGGTATCTTTTTACGCGGTTTTGGCGTAGGAAATTCATGTACTCGTTGTAATTGAAGAGCCTGGCAATCTGATTGTAATGGGCACACGGTGCACTTCGGCTTTGAGCGAGTGCACAGAGTTGCCCCTAAATCCATAATGGCCTGAGTATAGTCTGCAACGCGATTTTTTGGTGTATATTGCGCACTTATTTTCCAGAGTTGCTTATTGACTTCTGTGCTTCCTGTCCATCCTTGTATGGCTTGAAAACGAGCTAATACTCTGCGTACATTACCATCAAGAATAGCCTGGCTTTTATTAAAGGCGATACTTAAAATCGCGCCTGCTGTTGATAAGCCTATACCTGGCAAGGCGACTAAATTTTCTAAAGAGTCGGGAAAGTGCTTTGCCTGATTAATGATAACTGCCGTTTTATGCAGGTTTCTGGCGCGTGCATAATAGCCCAAACCAGCCCATAGGCTGAGCACCTCATCTAAAGGCGCATTTGCCAAAGCTTGTATATCAGGGTATTGCTGAATAAATTTGTTAAAATAAGGTATTACAGTGACAACCTGTGTCTGTTGCAACATGATTTCCGATACCCACACTCGATAAGCGGTAGCAGGATGTTGCCAGGGTAGATCTTTACGCCCGGATTGGTCAAACCAGTTAAGTAGGTTTTGCTGAAATGCAATCGGGCTCATGATGATATAAGATGTCGCTTTGATGTACGAATGCTTTTGTATCCTTTGTATTAAGCGGACTAAAGTCCGCTCTATAATGCTATTTAAAAAAAGCCTTTTAGTAATTTGTTGACGGCTTTACCTGTGCCTTCACCTAGGGCTTTATCGATATCTTTTTCGCGTTTATCTATAAATTTGTCCACTTTTTGCTTTTCTTCTTCGGTCATCATCGATTCTATCGAGCTTAAATCTACTGTATAGCTAGGCTCAGAAAAAGTTCCTTGCACTTTAAGGGCAATTGGACGGTCAGCAATATTCTTGCCGCCTTTCTTGGTTTTTGCGATGACTTTATAATCCAGTGCTTCATTAACTAAATTTGCAGTACCTCCTCCTTTAACTTCAATTGTTGAAGATTCTGCAAGAAAATCCGGATTATTAATTACCCCCTTCTTAACGGTAGCTGAGCCTTTAATCACGGTAAATAAAGTTTGCTCATCCGCATAATTCTGCTGCATTTCCTTACCCTTAATCGCAAGCCTGCCTACATCTATTATTTTCTGTAGATTAAATCCTCTGACAGCCCCATTATCTAATGAAAAATTCAGTGTACCATCCAGACCAGATTTAATCGCAGTCATGGTATTGCCGGTGGTATTTAAATTTGCTGTAATATTGGCCGCGCCTTTTAGTTTAGCTTTGCTATCAGGCTTTAAATCATTTAACAGGGGTTCTAGCTGAACACGGGTAATTTTTTCATCTAAAGAAATGCTTGGTGATTTTCCCTGAGCATTAATTGCAATTTGTCCTTGGTATTTTCCTTGATACAGTTGATTAATCGTCTGTTGAATCTTTACAATACCGTGCTTTGCTTGAATATTTAAATGTACTCCCTCCATTTTTAACTTTGCTGCTTTCAGTTTTGCGATCGTTAAATCACCATTCATATTAAGGGTACGCAAGGTGTCCATTGGTAACAGAGTGGCTTCGGTAACCGCTGCTTTTGCTTTTGCTACCGGCGTCTTTTCCGGTTCAGACTTCTGTTTGGGAGCGCTGTAACGATCCATATCAATATCGTCAATTGCTAGCTGAAAAGTTATTTCAGGCTGATTAAATTGCTTAATGCGCGTATAACCATTTATCTGCGTGTCATCTAAAGTGATGGTTAGCTTTTCTAGCGCTACTGAGTTTTTTGTACCTTGTAAATCAAAGCTCATGGCAAGCTTTTGTAAAACATTTTTATCAGTCGTTTCAGGAACGCTCATGGCAAGTTGTTGCATTAGACTTTTCGGGCTGAACGGCTCAATTTGCAGCGTTCCCGCGTAATGAGGGTCGGTCTTTAACTGGGTAGTACTGATGTTTCCAGTCAATTTAATAGTATCGGTATTTATGTGCAGGTTTTTAAGTGTCAAAGTCTGGGCTTCTAAATCCAGTGCTACTGCAGATAAAAGTTGCGCGCTGAATACGCCTCCTGGAACCGATTCGCCCTTGGTCACAGAGCTCAGCTGTAAACTATTTAACTGAATTTTTTGTAATGTTTCATCAATTACCAGGCTGGTAGACAAAGTCAGTTGTTCGGTTACTACAGGATCAGAGTTTTCAAGCAGAAAAGCTATTTTAATTGCGATAGGCTCATTAAAAACGACAGCACCCGAGCTAAAGTTAAAATCTTTAACGACAACATGTTGTCCCGATTGCTGATCATCCCAACTGACTAGAGAATTTTCTACCACTAGACCGCTAATTTCTATGTCAGCCAGACCTGCATCAGCGTCACCGGCTTGTTTCTCTGATACTACTGATTGATCTTCCGCTGGCTTTGCTGTTAAGTCATACCAGTTGCTAATTCCTTGTTTATTTTTTTCCAGGTACACTTCCAGATCTTTTAAAACAATGGTACTGACTTCCACCTTTTTGGAAAATAAAGGCAACAATTTGACTTTAATATCAGCTTTTCCAATTACGGCAAAAGGATTTTCTGCAAATCCGGGTGCATTACCCAAGAGTATTCTTCCTGTAGAAACACCTAGCCAGGGGAAAACTGATAAATTTAAATCACCTTCAATTTTCAAGGTGCGCCCCGTTCTTTCCTGAACGGCTACTTCCATTTCCGGTTTATAATCATTTACATCAACAACAAGTGGAATAATTATTGCTGCTGCAACAATAAGCAAAGCTACTGAAGAAAAAAGTATTAAAATTACCTTAATTAACTTTCCCATCTATATCTCCCAGAATTAAAAGTAAGAGTTAAAAAACTAAATGCACATACTTATTAGGGCCGTTACATTGTGCAGTTATGATTGTTATTTATGCTGAAACTGAATACTTTTGATAAACAGTACTATGCAAGCTCTAAATGACATTATAAACTACTTGCTTATTATAAAGTGTATCAACCAGACATTAGCCATGTAGATTTCAATAAAGGCTCTCTTTATCAGATAATTTGTTATGACTAACAAAACAGGAATAGATCATGTTAATTTTAATCAAACTTGCTGCCATAGCTACGGTAGTCATTTTTTTCCAGACTGGCAAACATAATGGGGAAAATGGCTTTAAATGGGCCTTGATAGGTTTTATTGGATTTGTTTTAGGCTTTGCCATTTCTATGACAGTGATAGGCGAAACTCTTATTTCTTTTGTCGTTGCCTGTATCGTGGTCTATTTTACCCGCTTGCAGTTATTAAAAATGCTTTCTAAGGCTAAAAATAACTACTGAAGATGCAAAACACCGAGTTGCTCTGTGTTATTTCTGTGCCCATCCTGCAGGCATAAAAAAAGCGGACTATATCAATAGTCCGCTTATTATTTGCTATGAAACTGTGCTTATAGTTTGTCAGCGTTTTTGCTTAAGTATGCAGCCACACCAGCTGGAGATGCATCCATACCAGTATCACCTTTATTCCAGCCTGCAGGACAAACTTCACCATGCTCTTCATGGAATTGCAAGGCATCAACCATACGTAACATTTCATCAATATTACGACCTAAAGGTAAGTCATTGACAACTTGATGACGAACCACACCTTGTTTATCAATTAAAAAACTACCACGATAAGCTACTGCGGGTGCATCAGCTTCTACATCATAATCTTTAACAATTGTATGTGCCATATCGGCGGCCATTGTATAACGAACCTGGCCAATACCACCTTCATTGATTGGTGTATTACGCCATGCGTTATGTGTGAAATGAGAGTCAATTGACACAGCAATTACTTCAACACCACGGCTTTTGAAATCATCCATTCTGTGATCTAGCGCAATTAATTCGCTAGGGCAAACAAAAGTAAAATCTAGTGGGTAAAATACCACAACTGCATATTTACCTTTTGTTGTGTCTGAAAAGCTGAAAGAGTCAACAATTTCGCCACTACCTAAAACAGCAGGAACCGTAAAATCTGGTGCTTGCTTACCTACTAATACACTCATGTGTTTCTCCTAAGTTTGATGTTAATGAAATTATTCTAGAATTATGCCCACCAAAAAATGGGATGATGAAATTCTACACTAAAATGCTGGGTTTTTCTTAAAACTGAAAAAAATATATAATTTTATTAACGAAGATAGGGTAGAGTATTGGTGTTATTGCCAAACTATGTATGTGTTTAGTTGCGGTCATCGCCGAAGCGTCTGTTTCTTTATATCTACGTCAGATATGAATATAAGCAATACTTGGGATTTCAAGTCTTCCAGCATCAAAGGTATATTTACAATACCTTCGCCAAAAATCACTCTACATTGGCATGAATTCTCCCAAGTTCTGCGGCCTGAAAAACCTGATCATTCATTAAAAACGTCTCTGCATTATCGCATCAAGCCATTTGCGGTAACTAATAAAAACCCCTCCAGGATTTTTTATAAGTGGATGCAGGGCGAATCAGGGCATCGCAGATTTTAATCAGTCCCGTTAAGCTTTTGCCGCGTTGTGGACCTGGATACCCAAAATGAGCTTTCGCAAAAGTAGGGACTCCCCGCTTGTCTGGCTTTGCTTATTTTATTTCGGTAGGAGTACCGGAATGCTACTTCTCAATGCTTTGTTAAATATAGCAGAACACCTTTAGAAACAAAATTCACTCGACAATAAATATATAAGTAATATTATTAAGTTTTTTAAGTTATTAGTTGACAAAGAGCGCAGTCAATCGTAACCTAAGAACCACTTACGGATTCATAGCAATTGTGATTATTTAAAGAGGGTAACTGGATGAAATTCAGAAAATATCAAGGATCGAGCCTGGACTAATAAAATTGTCTGTTTTTATAATATGTTGATGGGGGACTTTGGTCGAAGCAAAACAGCACAAATTTGAAATAACCATCGACGAAGTAACGATTAAAGTTACACCCAAATTGGATTACAACATTTAACGGTCAGGTCCCTGCACCACTAATTCATGTCGGAGAAGGCGATGATGTTGATATTTAGTTTTAAGGCTTATAAAGACAAAGTAAAACTGGGCACAATGCATATATTGTTTGATCATATTACATCACATAATTTACTTTAAGAACTCACTGGTTCCAGAGAAAAAGCCGGATATTTCCGTAAAAATTGGTGCTGTTGCAAGATAAATTGGACTTAAATTTAGTAAAGATATGTATTCATTAATATTGCTTTTGTGAATTTAATTTGCACTGATTGAAGTTTATATTCGCAAAGATAAATAAAGCAATGTCATAACTTACTGTAAATATTATATTTTTTGACTTTTGGTAACTGGCGCATAATTTGCTGATCAGTTTATTATAGTATAAAAACTCATAATTTTTTGGTTTTCAAAAATTGCGGATATTAATAATTTGTCGCGTAGTGAATCGATTTTGTAACAGGAATATCAAAATTCTTCATGAGGAGTTTCGAGATGCCTAGAAGTAGGGGGGGTATCAAAAGAGATTTTCATAAATGTGAGGAAGTATACTTTTTTAAATTGAAACTTAATTTATAGTAGTAACCAACTATCAAACATTGAATAATTCTCATTATGATTAAACATAAACATATTACAGAACCTGATCCATTCGGGTTTCAAGTTCGAATTGTACGACGCGGTAAAGAAAATAGCCGGTATTTTTCTCATAAATTATGGGGTAGCAAAAATAAATCCATAAAAGCAGCTATTGCCTGGCGCGATCAAATGTTAATCGTTTTAAAAGGCAGTAAAACCCGTTTTTTAAAACCTCCTAAAAATAAAACCACGACAGGTTTAACCGGTGTTTCCAGAACCATTAAGTTTGACCGCAGAAAAGATAAAAGATATCTTTGCTACACTGTTTTTTGGGTCTGCAATGGCAAATCGAAAAATAAAACATTTCAAGTTGGCAATGTAGAAACAATTACTGCTGATGATGAGTTACATGCTTTTAGAACTGCCCGCTTATTCAGAAGTTGTTACGAATATGCAATAGATAATGATCTGACTTTCGATGATACTCCGTTTGCGGGTTGGAAAAAGAAACGCATATATGAAACTTATTTCTGTTTTATCGCTTAAAAAAATTCACCGCCACAAACGTCTACCTGTTTTTAGACTATATCTACATGGCTAATAATTACCTGACAAGCTGACACGTCAGCGTTTGCTCTCGATAGAAGCCACTGGCTATACAGCCCAGCCATCCTGATACGAAGTGTGGCCTGTCTAGAGCTAATAAAATCTAAACTTCCACGGCTTGCATTAGCCTGCGCAGTATATAATCTACTCTAATCCTGTATTTATACTAATGCTTGCAACTTGAGGATAATAGAAATGCGCATTATTTAGCCAGTAAGATGGATAATCATATAAAATAATAGGCATTCTATTATTCAACCTCATCAGATAAATATGAACGCACCTGCTGCTTTATTTGAATCCTCTATCTCTAATCTTAAATTACGTGCACGAGGTAAAGTGCGCGATATTTATGAGATTGATGATAAACATTTACTTATTGTAACTACGGACCGTCTATCGGCTTTTGATGTTGTCTTGCCTGACCCTATTCCAGGTAAAGGCCGTGTACTGACTTCGGTATCGAATTTCTGGTTTAACAAAATGGCGGATATTATTCCTAATCATTTAGCCAGCCTTAGTCTGGAGGAGGTTGTCCCTGATGCAAATGAACGTGCACAAATTGAAGGACGTGCCATTATCGTCAAAAAACTAAAGCCACTTCCTGTTGAAGCCATAGTGCGAGGCTATTTAATTGGCTCTGGCTGGAAAGACTATCAGCAAACCGGCAGTGTTTGCGGTATTGAATTAGCTGCTGGTCTGTTACAGGCACAACAATTACCTGAAGCCATCTATACACCTTCCACTAAAGCAGCAGTGGGTGATCATGATGAAAATATATCTTTTGCTGAAACCATTCCCCTATTAGGTGTCGAGATGGCGACTAAGGTGCGGGATATCAGTATAAAGCTATACACAACTGCAGCTGAGTATGCCAAACAACGCGGAATTATTATTGCCGATACCAAATTTGAATTTGGTCTGGATGATGACGGCACACTGTATTTAATCGATGAAGCTCTAACGCCTGATTCTTCACGCTTCTGGCCTGCAGACCAATATCAAGTTGGTATCAGCCCGCCTAGTTTTGATAAACAATTCATTCGCGATTATCTTGAAACACTAGATTGGGATAAAACCGCGCCGGGCCCTAAATTACCCGATGAAATTACTGCAATCAGTAGTCAAAAATATCAAGAGGCGGCGCTTAAATTAATATCTAGGTAGCTCTTTGAGCTATATATTGTAAGGAACGAGGGTTTAATAATACCCGCAAGTATCGCGCAGGATTTTGGCTTCACAGGCGTGTTAGGAAAACAGGCGCATAGCAGGCTACGCAACTGGTTTTCTAGCGCGGCTGTGAAGTCAAAAGACAAGTCAGACTCGGGCATTATTGAATTCTCGTTCCTAAGGAACGAGGCTAAAACTGCTCCCCTTACAGCAAGCCGTGTTCAGCAAATGAATAAGGCTTGCCATCACCTATAATAAAATGATCCAGCACGCGTATATCCAGCAAAGCTAAAGCCTCTTTTAGCTTATCGGTAATCAATTTATCCGCCTGGCTAGGTTCAGAAATTCCAGATGGATGATTATGTGCAAAAATAAGCGCAGCGGCATTATGTTCCAAGGCTTTTTTTACCACCTCTCTAGGATAGACACTGGCACCATCAATTGTCCCACGGAAGAGTTCTTCAAATTTTAGAATATGGTGCTGGTTATCTAAAAACAGACAGGCGAAAACCTCATGCGGATAATGTCTTAACTGATTGCTTAAATAGGCGCGCGTTGCCTCTGGACTGGTTAATACATCACCTCGGTCTAGTACTTCAAAAGTATGTCTGCGCGCCATCTCCAATACAGCTTGTAGTTGTGCGTATTTAGCATTACCCAGACCTTTAGCCTGAGTAAAAGTAGCGCAGTCTGCCTGCATTAAGGCGCGTAAGCAGGTAAACTCGACCAATAGATCCTGTGCTAAATCTACCGCTGATTTACCCGGACTACCTGTGCGTAGAAAAATAGCTAATAATTCCGCATCCGTTAGGCTAGCAGCACCTTGAGCCAGTAATTTTTCTCGAGGCTGCTGGTCTGCAGGCCAGTCTTTAATTCCCATGATTATTCACCTGTACTATGTTGAAATCTATTTATTGATTTAAGCATAGAAGAAAAGCTTAACTCTTGCCATAATACTAACTTTAAAAATTAAATGGTATTTTTCATTGAAACGAGTACTTTTAGGTATTAGTGGCGGTATTGCTGCATATAAGTCTGCCGAGTTAGTTAGATTATTAACCCGGCATGATTATGATGTCAGAGTTGTCATGACCGAGGCTGCGACTCGGTTTATTAGTCCACTTACTTTTCAGGCATTATCCGCACATCAGGTACACACACAGTTACTAGATGTAGAGCAGGAAAATGCCATGGGTCATATAAATCTGGCGCGCTGGGCTGATTTGCTATTAATTGCGCCGGCAACAGCGAACAGTCTTGCAAAGTTCAGTTATGGGCTTGCGGATGATTTATTAAGCACCTTATATCTTGCTGTTGAATGTCCGGTTTATATGGCGCCTGCGATGAACCAGGCGATGTGGCTTAAGCCTGCCACTCAAGAAAATATTAAACGCTTAACACAGCATGGAGTGATCATTATTGGCCCAGACGAAGGAAAACAGGCCTGTGGAGATATAGGTCCTGGGCGCATGACCGAGCCTGATGCTATTTTGCAGCGTCTTAATGCACACGGTAGCCCTGGTATTTTACAAGGCAAAAAAATTCTGATTACTGCGGGTCCAACCCGTGAGCGACTGGATCCAGTGCGTTATATTACTAATCGTAGTTCGGGTAAGATGGGTTATGCATTAGCCGAGCAGGCTCAAAAGCTTGGTGCACAGGTTACCTTAGTCAGTGGCCCGGTAGCATTATCTGCACCTGAATATGTCAATACAGTTTTAGTGGAGAGTGCCGCAGATATGTATGATGCGGTGATGAAGCACATAGCAGGACAGGATATTATGATCGCCGCTGCTGCGGTAGCGGACTATACCCCTGTTCATATAGAGGAGGAAAAAATCAAAAAACAAAACGAGCAAACTGAACTGCATTTACACAAAACTAAAGATATTGTCGCCAGTATCGCCTGCTTAAATAACAAACCCTTTACCGTTGGATTTGCAGCAGAAACTCAGCATTTAGAACAATATGCCCAGGATAAGTTATTGCGTAAAAACCTGGATATGATAGCTGCCAACTGGGTTGGTCAGGTAGAAGGAGGCTTCGATTCTGCAGTTAATGCACTGCAAGTGTACTGGAAAAATGGCCAGAAAACACTCACCATGACTGATAAGACAAGACTTGCCAGTCAGCTACTGGCTTTGATTGCTGAGAGATTACATGCATAAAATACAACTCAAAATACTAGATTCACGCTTAGGTAATGAAATTCCTATGCCGGACTATGCAACTGATGGTTCAGCAGGAATTGATTTACGCGCCTGCCTGGATGCCGATATTATTTTACAGCCAGGCGAAACCACTCTGATTCCAACAGGAATCGCTATACATATTAACGATCCTCAACTAGCTGCGGTCTTATTACCCCGCTCCGGCTTAGGTCATAAGCATGGAATTGTACTCGGCAACCTGGTGGGCTTGATTGACTCTGATTATCAAGGACAGATTTTTGTCTCATGCTGGAATAGAGGGCAACAAGCGTTTCCGCTCAAGATTGCTGAACGGATTGCACAAATGGTCTTTGTGCCTGTAGTTCAAGCTGATTTTGAAGTGGTCACTGAAT
This sequence comes from uncultured Methylomonas sp., assembly GCA_964459125.1. GTDB lineage: Bacteria > Pseudomonadota > Gammaproteobacteria > Methylococcales > Methylomonadaceae > Methyloprofundus. Next base: position 23,595 of record CAYWLM010000028.1, read on the forward strand.
TCAAACAAACTGACCGCGGTGCAGGAGGTTTTGGGCATACTGGCCGTCATTAACAAAGCAGCGAAAAATGGTATTCAGATTTTAAGGAAAGTATAAACTAAAGGTATTCTATGGGACGGATTTTTTCTTTTATTACTGTTGTCGTTATTCTAATGACGATATTATCGGGCGCAGGTGTTTTCTATCTCTCGCAAGCTAGCGATAATAAGATAAAAGAGAATGCCTTTAAAGGGCTTGTAAAAGTAACTGCACAAAGTATTTCTACGCGTATCCAATTTTTAAGTGAATCCATACGCATTTTAGCCCAATCACCTGAACTTTTAGACGCGTTGAATCAATCTGATTTACCCCGTGCTAAAGCACAAGTGCAACTAATGAGTACGTATTTTCCTGATGTGATGGCTTTCAGGTTATTATTACCTTCCGATAACAAACCAGACAACTCGATCACCCCTCATCTGGGCTATGCAGATCTAGACTTGGTAAAAAACACCTTTCAGCCGCCGCAACTCCCCTTAATACAAGGAGAACAAGGAAAGCACCGTCATCTGGCAATAAGTTATGGTATTGTACAAGAAGGACAGGTTATTGCTGTTATTCTGGCTAGTGTCAATTATCAAGACCTGCAGCAAAGCTTTGATATACTATCCGAGGAGGGGATGTATATAGAATTGAAACAAGCTGATGTTGTCTTATTTTCTAATGGTCATGCTGATATAAAATCATTAGGCAAACACTTTTCATTTAATGTAAAAGATACCGCCTGGACTGTCTCATGTTGGTATGATGACAGCCTGGATTTAACGCTGGTAAATCTGGTTATTGCCATCATTCTTATCGCCCTGTTTATTTCGGGCCTTTCTTGCTATATAGGTTTTCGGAAATTATCTTCACTGTTAATACAGGACAAAGGCTCTGTTTTAAAAGCGACGAAAGATGTACTGGCAGGTCATGCAGAGGCTAACTATCCGGTTAAATTGAATGTACTGAGTAAGTTTATTTCTGCCATTATTCGGGTAAAACGTGAACATGATATTGACAATGCTAATATTGAAAATGATTTAGCCCCCGTTCAGGTAATTGATAAGTCTTTTCTTGGTTCTCCACCCATGGATATTGAAGTAAAATATGTTACAGGCGATCAGGCTAAGGCTATTATTTCGCATAGTGAATTTGCCAATAAACAAGCTATTGCAGAATCTAAAATTGAACCTTCATTTAGTCCTTTGCCGTTAGTTGACAAGCCAATGAATACTACAGAAAAAAAATCGAGCCCTGCTGATGTCATTTTTCGAGCTTATGATATACGGGGTATTGTTGATAAAACACTTACTGAAGATATTGTTTACGATATTGGCCGGGCAATTGGTAGCGAAGCCCTGGACAAGGAAATTAAAACTATTGTTACCGCTAAAGATGGCCGGATATCCAGCCCTGTTTTAAGTAGAGTGTTAATCGATGGTATTCTCGCAACGGGTACTCATGTTCTGGATATAGGTACCGTTCCCACTCCCGTTTTATATTTTGTTGCACACCACCATCAATGTCATTCAGGTGTTATGCTGACGGGCAGCCATAATCCGGCAAATTATAATGGCTTAAAAATAGTGCTTGCGGGTGAGACCCTGGCAGGCGACAGAATTCAAGATCTGAAAAAGCGTATAAATAGCCATAATTTGTATGACAATACAACCGGTAAACTGACTGCAAGCAATATGTTTACCAACGAATATATTGGTTTTATTACTGATGATATTCGGATTGCACGGCCTATGAAAATTGTGATTGATGCAGGTAATGGTGTTGCGGGAGAAATTGCCCCTATCTTGTTTAGAACTCTGGGCTGCGAAGTGATCGAATTATTTTGTAATATAGATGGCGCTTTCCCAAACCATGTTCCCGACCCGAGTAAACCTGAAAATCTGACTGATTTAATTGCCGCAGTTAAAGAACATCAGGCTGATGTAGGTTTTGCCTTTGATGGCGATGGTGATCGACTGGGTGTCATCGATTCCAGCGGTAATATCATTTGGCCAGATCGACAAATGATGCTGTTTAGCAAATATATCCTGGCCAAAAAACCCGGGTCTGAAATTATCTACGATGTAAAGTGTAGCCGTAATTTACCCGCGCAGATTATAAGAAATGGCGGGACGCCTACCATCTGGAAGACGGGACATTCGCTTATGAAAGCTAAGCTTAAGCAGACGGGAGCAATTTTTGCTGGAGAAATGAGTGGCCATTTGTTTTTTAATGATCGCTGGTTCGGCTTTGATGATGGCTTATATTCCGCAGCGCGACTCATCGAAATACTATCAGAAGACACACGTATCAGCGCTATGGTTTTTGCCGATTTTCCTGATAGCCCCAATACGCCTGAATTAAGCATCAATCTGGAAGAAGGCGAAAATTTTGCTTTTATGCAACAACTGTTTGCTAGCAAAAACCTTCCGACTGAGGGCAGAATAACGGATATCGACGGCCTGCGTATCGATTTTACCGATGGTTTTGGTCTAATCCGGGCTTCCAATACCACCCCGTCGCTGGTCATTCGTTTTGAAGGTGAAACGCAAGAAGTTTTGACACGCATACAAGACCAGTTCCGGCAACTGATCCTGGAAATAAAACCGCAAATATCCCTACCTTTTTAATTCTTGATACATAGAAATAGCGGCACTTTACGCCAATTAACAAGCACTTAATAAGAAAAAAGACAGCGTCCATGAAACAAAAAATTGCCAAGGGCATAGCCCACGTCCTGATAGAGTCCTTACCTTATATCCAGAAATTTAAAGGTAAAACCGTCATTATCAAATATGGCGGTAATGCCATGATTGATGAAAACCTCAAAGCAGGCTTTGCACAAGACATCGTGTTAATGAAATTAGTCGGCATTAATCCTATCGTCGTACATGGTGGAGGCCCGCAAATTGGAAATCTACTAGAACGCTTAAATATTAGCACTGAATTTGTTAACGGTATGCGTGTCACAAATAGTGAAACCATGGATATCGTGGAAATGGTCCTGGGCGGCCAAGTCAATAAGGATATTGTTAACCTGATTAATATGGCCGGTGGAAAAGCAGTCGGCTTAACTGGTAAAGACGGTGATTTTATTCGTGCGCGTAAAATTGACATGACGCAGTTTAGTAAGGAATCAGGCGCTTCTGAAATCTTTGATATAGGTCATGTAGGAGAAGTCAGTTCTATAGATCCCTCGGTAGTGAAAATGCTTAGCCAAAGTGATTTTATTCCGGTCATTGCCCCCATTGGAGTAGGTACTGATGGACGATCTTATAATATCAATGCCGATTTAGTTGCAGGAAAGGTTGCAGAAGTCTTGAAAGCTGAAAAATTAATATTACTAACCAATATTCCTGGGATTTTAGATAAACAAGGCAATTTACTAACAGGATTAACCCTTGAAGATATAGACAGCTTAATAGCAGACGGAACTATATCAGGTGGTATGATTCCCAAAACCCGATGTGGTACAGATGCCTTAAAAGGCGGTGTCAACAGTGTACATATTATTGACGGCCGCGTTGAACATGCTGTTTTACTAGAGTTATTTACCGATCAGGGGGTTGGTACGCTGCTGATAAATTAAGCGTATTCCATAGGAATCAAGAGTCAGGATGATGGGTTTTCCTAGTGTTAGGGCTGAAAGAGAGCTAAGTGAGCCCTGTGTGCCTGGCTTTCCTCTGTTTGAGTAAGATGTCATTACATTAATAAGTTATTGAAAAAGTGGACGATTAAATAAATCCACACTTAACGGTGACATCATTAAATGAGAGGGATGTTAATATCTCCTATACAAAGTTGTGATAAGCCCAACAACGCCTTTAGCCGTGGTTGGGGTATTACAATTCCCTTAATTGAAAGAAGGTTTTCACCATGAAAATGATTGTAATTTCTTCAAAATCTTTATTAAGCCAAACGCTGGTTATGATATTGACATGTATCTTTTGCACCTCAGCGCTGGCTGGCGACCAGAAAAGGCCTCAGATTTCAAAACACGATTTTGAGGAAAACGACATCTTCAAAGGCAATGAAAAATTCAAAGACAATAGAGAAAATTTATCTGCCTCTTACCAGAAAAGGCCTCAGATTCCAAAACACGATTTCGAGTGGACAGGCACCTTCAGAGGCAATGAACCATTCAATGGCAATGACGAAGATTTATTCGCCCCTCAAGTGGTGGGGAAACTCACGGTCCGTGGTAAATGGCAGACCAGTGAAAACGGTAGGTTTTTCAATTTATATATGGAGATGGGAGACGAGGATGACGACACTTGGGTGGAGAACCTGATCTATGAGGATAAACTCTATTCGATCACTCATAAGTGGCATACAGAACTCCCACCTATTTTACCGGATGGCAGCAGCATTCTGGGTAAATGCTTTCAAAATCAGGTATTCAATACCGAACATCCGCTTGAACCCCTACCCATTACCGTAGATGGTTTTAATCGCGGCCTGGCACGCGCGCGGTTAGTGGGCCGCGAAAAAATTGGCGGGAAACCTATGAATCATTTCCGCCATACCTGCCTGACTAGGGCTGCGCCGCAGTTCGGTTTTCCCTCTGACCCCGGTGATACTAACAATAAGCTTGCGATTCCCTTCAAGGTATTTTCGGATATCTATGTGCCAGCGGGGCGTTCGTACCCTTGGACGAAATGGCTGCAATTTGGTGATGGCGTTGGCCCCGATCCCCAACAAGATGAGTGGTTCCTGATCAATAAATCGAATCGCTATCCAGATGATATTATCCTCCCAGAGCAATGCGAGTTAGAGAATATATGGCCAATCTTTGGAGACAAGACTTTAATCTTTACACAATATACAACCTGCACTAACCTCGTTTCATCAAAAGAGCCGGAAGATTGAGAGGTTTCTAATAGGGCACTCTTTGAGTGCCCCGGGCATTCACGTTGTGAAATAGGCAGGCATCATAGACGGAGGTATTTATTCAGCATTTATCGGTAACATCGAAAAATGTTTATAAGCAGCAACACCCTGATACCCGAATTAGAGATAAAGAGAAGATATAAGGGAGAGAAACTATAAAAAACAGGTATGTGTATGCTACCCTCCTTATGACTACGCTATGCTTTCAATTAATCCATGTGAATAATAATCAGCGGGAAACTTAATGATATTACGTACGGTAGTGTGCAGATTTGTCTGTATGACAAGCATTCTTCTTGTTTTTCTTTTTGTCGCTTCTGCAGCGCAGGCTGGTGTGAAGATCCGGCCCATTTTCATAGGCGGTGAGCCGCCATCATGCGAAGACCCGCCAACCGATTGTGACCTGGCTGGTGAAGGAGATCTGCAGGAGATTTTTCAGGTTGCTGCCAAGGCCTGGGAAAAAGCCCTCAAGAAGCGCGGTGGCAACTGGCATGTAAGGATTGAGTTCGGGTGGAGCGACATGAGCGCTTCGGGGCTTTACGCACAGGAGACTTTAGTTTCCCAGGGCGGTCATAATCCCGTGCGCATCACCCGGTCTAAAATCATGTTCAACAATAAGCCGCCCGCACCCGGCTTTTATGCCGATCCGACTCCACGTGAGAGCACCGAATACAAGATGTATTCTTCATCGGATAACGCATCCAGTTTTGTTGACAGCGAGGTCGAGATCCCGCGGATAAATACTGCTCGAATTTTCAGCGAAGCGACTGGAGACGCCATAGGCAAAATTGATCTGTTGACAATTGCCACTCATGAGATCGGTCATGCGCTGGGGTTGGATTATGAGTACGAGGGTTGGGTTAGTATGTGTGGCGGCGGCAATATTTGCGAACTGGAGATAACGGCCCCCAGGCCTTACGCGGGATTGTTCGTTCGTTTGGATTTTGGACCTCATATCGGGTCGGGTGGTGAAGAAGGCCCTCCACCCTTGATGACACCCACACCACACGAGGGATGGAGACAGCTCATCAGTGGTCTTGATGTGCTTGTGATTGCCGAGATCAGCCTGTTCAACAGGCCGAACCTAAGCGCTTATAAATTGCCTCCCCCATGGTGAAGATTGCAAGTTGTCAGTGCTTTTAGGGCTGACAGCCGGCAACTTTGGACGAGTATCCGGAAGTTAACCGAACAGAATTAGGCGCTTAGCAGTTAGACGGCATAACAGAAACTGAAGTTTACTCTGCCCTCAGTTATTTTAATTAAACCTTTACCCCCTAGAATAAACAGCTTGCATTTACCAATCATCAAGTGACCATTCAACTTAATTCGCTATATGCATTAGCTGGAAACGAGGGCAATAGAGCCGTAGCTAGGTGATGATTTTTAGTCCGTAGTAGGCGCGACAAGACAATTTGCCAATCCGAAGTGCGCGATCAGCGCGCGAGGGAGGTAAAAATCGTATTCCGAATATCATCAAGCGATGTGCGGAATCCTTAACGAAGCACGATTTTGTGCGTAGTTGAAGTGGATGGGGGTGTATCAGGGCACAAATCACTTGCCGCGTGGCGAATCTATTTTTGTGACATGGCCTCCTAAAATCTTTCATGAGGTGACGGTGGCACGCCTAATTGCAAGACCTGAATATCCCTTTGGACAATTCTAAGTTTTCAAAAAATTAAATATTCGAAAAAAAATCGAAGCGTAGAAAAGGTAATTATTCAGACACCCTAACATCTGGCAATGCAGGTGCCGGCAATCCTGACC
>CAYWLM010000029.1:0-30112 GCA_964459125.1 uncultured Methylomonas sp.
TCAGGATTGCCGGCACCTGCATTGCCAGATGTTAGGGTGTCTGAATAATTACATTATTTCTATACTTTCAAGTTATTGTGCCATGAGTTTAAGGTATCTTTTTCTTTTTTCTGTTATTGTTATTTCTATTATGAGTTGTGCGATCCCTTTGCAAGAGGGAGCGGATATTGTGCAGTTAATTTATATTCAGCCTAAAGAAGACAAATGTCAATTTATTGGTCAGACTTCTGCGTCAGATGGTGGAATGGTTTCGGGTGACTTTATGTCTGATGCCAAAATTTATCGGAGCACGGCGAACCTGATGAAAAATAAGGCGTACGCAATGGGCGGAAATATTGTGTATATACAGCAGCAATTTAATAAAAATAAAGATTTAACCAAGACGCTGACCAATCAGACAATGCTTGGTTTCGTTTACCAATGCCAGGGGCTTAAACAAGCTGAGCCTAAAGTCGAACAATAGTAATGCTGATTTTAAAAAAATGATTATTTCAACATAAAGGGCTTGAAGCTGCCGTTGTATTGACTTTATGCATTTAATTAAACAGTTCATATCACAAAATTTTAATCTTAGCTTCTGCTCTTTAAGCTACAAACATTTTTCAAATACGGGAGTTGTAGCTATTGTGCTGCAACTATTCAATTATCATCTAAATAAGTTCAGTGAATAGGGTGTCATTAGCAATCTCTTTAGATATGGCAGGACTAATTTTGTTTTCTAATGATGCGCTATTATCAATAATTGCTGCCGCGCGTATGTAATTGGGTGTGTAACCAAACACCTTGTGCTTTGTGCTATCAACATCTTCCTTTTGTCCTTCCCATAAAATATCTAAAGATACACCCAGATTTTGTTTTAGGAAATTTTGCTTCATTTGCTCGGCTAACTGGTGTAACTGCTGACTGCGTTGCTTTTTGAGAGTATTCTGTACTTGGTCAGGTAACGTGGCGGCTTTTGTTCCGTTACGAGTTGAATAGCTGAAAATATGAATATGCCCAAAGCCAGTTTGTTTAATGAAGTCAAAACTTTCTTGCCATTCTTGCTCCGTTTCACCAGGAAAACCGACGATAATATCTGTTGTAATATTGATGTTTGGCACCTTGATGCGTGCTTTGCGGACAATCTGGCTAAATTCTTCGGTTTTACAACGTCTGGCCATGCGTTTTAAGACACTGTCTGAGCCGCTTTGTAAAGGCAGGTGCAGGTGAGGCATTAAGCGTGGATTACTAAATAAATCAAAGAAATTCTCAGGTAAATCCCAGGGTTCTAATGAACCTAAGCGTAAACGGGGAACGGTGGTTTGTTGCAGAATTGCCTGAATCAAATCTGCCAGATTATGATTTATGTCCGATCCATAGCCACCTAAATGAACGCCGGTTAAGATTACCTCTTTAACGCCTTGTTCAACAAAGGTATTAATATTATTGACAATCTGCTCAATGGAAGTGCTTTTTTCGTCACCGCGTGCAACAGTAACGATACAAAAAGTACATCGATAACGGCATCCATCTTGTACTTTTATAAACGCGCGTTGTCGGCCACGGCTAAATAAAGATATTTCAGCTGGTTCAGTCGATAAAGCCGGCATACTGGGTATCTCTAGTTCGGCGATAGCAAGTTCAACCAAACGGTCTTTATCCTGATTGCTGACAATTAAATCAACACCTAATAATTCAGTTGCTTCATCTGCCTGTAAGGTAACGTAACAACCACTGGCAACAATTTTGGCGCGTGGATTGTCTCTATGAATACGACGGATAAGCTGACGAGATTTACGTACAGCATCTTGTGTAACTGCACAAGAGTTGACAATAATCAGCTGTGCTTCGTTCTGCTCGCGGGTAATTATATGACCCGCATTTTGGAAGGCCTGTGCCCAGCTTTCTAGCTCGGCTTCGTTAAGACGACAACCTAAAGTCCTAAGATGTACTAACATGATGTAAAAAAACCAGTAAACCAAGCATTATCCCACAAGTAAACGCAAGACGAATATTTTTGTTAATTTATTCTAAAGGTAGAACGTGGGTAAATTAAGGATTGGTATAATCAGCATTTACAGGTGTATTAAGCGACCAGATATAATCAACCACTAGATCCAACTCTTCAGGGCTTAGAATTTTATTTTTCCCGAATGGAGGCATACTGGAGTTTGTGTTAAATTGTGTAGCATCCCAGATTACGGCCTTGAGTTGATCTTTTGACTTATATTTTGCCTGTATATCAACCAGGGCAGGACCAATGTTCCCTGGATCTTCTCCATCTTCAATAATATGACAAGCGAGACAATTGCCTTTGCTGCGTTGAAAGCTTAAATCTTTGCCTGTTGCCAGGCGTTGTTGCATACTCGGGTGGGTGCAAGCGCTTAGAAACAGGCTTATGACTAGAGATAATGGTACTTTCATTTGAATAATATTTGATACGCCAGAGTCGATTGATACGGTGTTGTAGTAAAAATTCCGCCGATAACAGCTAATAGGTCAGCACCTGCATTGAGTAATTCAGCGCCATTATCAGGTAAAATGCCTCCAATTGCCACGATAGGCACGTTTATACAGCTTTTAGCTTGCTGTAAGCTGGATATATGTGCAGCAGCAGCCAGAGGTTTGGAGTTAGATGGAAAAAAACGACCGAAGGCAACATAATCGGCTGTGTGTTGTTGAGCTTGTAATGCCAGCTCGACACTGTCATAACAGGAAACGCCTATAATTGCTGTATGACCTAATACCTCGCGTGCATGACTGAGCAAGCCATCTTCCTTGCCAATATGCACGCCATTGGCACCTATATGTTTCGCCAAAGCGATATCATCATTGATAATTAGCGGAATATTTTGTGCATGGCAGAGTTCTTTTAACGCGCCTGCCAAATAGTTTGCATCGACAGGGTGTTTATCTCTGTATTGTAAAATTTGTATGCCCCCCTTAATAGCCTCGGTGACATCGGCAATAATCTGTTCTGCTGTCTTGTGTTCAGTTTTGGTGATGGCATATAAGCCCGATTTAGGAAAATTCATTTATTCAGGCTTATTTAGAAAATTCAGGCATGATCTTGCATCCAGAATAAACGATTAGGGATATACTGCCCTTTTCCAGGCTGATAAGCATGATTTAAGCTGTTCCAGGTATATTCCTGTGCTTCCTGTATACAGGTTTCAACTTTCAAATCATGCGCCATCAACGCTGCAATACTTGAAGCCAGAGTACAACCCGAACCATGATAGCTATGCGGTAATCTATCCCAGGTGTAGGTTTCTATGCGTTCTCCTTTGTGGAAAAGCTGATTACTGACTACGGAGCTTTGTTCATGCGATCCGGTAATCAATACATATTTACATCCCAGTTCTAATAATCGGATGCCTGATAATTGCAGGTCATCCGTCTTGGCAAGCTGGCGTGCTTCAATGCTGTTAGGGGTTAGTATTGTCGTGCAGGGGAGTAAAAGTTCTTTCACGGATTCAATAAGGGCATCATTTGATAATACTGTCCCTCCGCCGGCTGCAAGCACCGGGTCCAAAATAACGGGCAAATTTGAATGTTCGCTTAAGATTGTATGTATGGCTGCAACAGTTTCCAAACAGCCAATTAGACCAATTTTAATGGCTTTTACAGGTAAATCCTCTAAAATAGTTCTAGCCTGTGAAATAATTGCCGAGGCTGATTGAGGCCATATTTTTTTTACATTTTTGGTATCTTGCTCGGTTGTCGTGGTGATAATGCTGGCAGCATGACATTGATGACTCACGATGGTTTCAATATCAGCTTGTATGCCTGCGCCACCGCTAGGGTCATGGCCTGAAAAACAAAGTACAACAGGTTTAGTTGTTTGAGTCATAATAGTTTAATTTTATCTTAAAGAAAATATGCTGCTATTTAACCAGAAAGTTATCAACAAATCCGTATTATTTATAAGCTTTATACTATTTTCTGGTTGTACAATTATAAAAGATCCTATAGGGATATATAAAATTACCCAACTCAGGCTTGATGCAGAAGCGATATTCAGGCGGGAAAATAGTGTAGTTAGTGAGGTAATGATACTGACGATGGATGAGGAGAACAGTACTTTGTCGAAAGCTGAACAGGAAATGCAAGGTGCCTGTGCTGAGTTGAATGCTTATGCTATTCGCATTCGTGATAATATGAAGAATGATTTAATAGCACAGCAACGGGTGTTAAGCTCATTAGATGCGTGTGACTCGGCGACTTCTAAACTGGAAGAACTGCTACGGACTGGGGCGTATTAACGATCATGGTGCTGTGACCACTGTTTCGCTCCGGGCATCTCCCTCCGGGGGGGAGAAGAAGAATAAATAGAGTGACCCGTTAGGGCTTTCAGTGTATATCCATAGCTAGCTAAAGATCCGCAGCACAATGTCATTAAGTTAAGCAGATCGGATCTATCATCTTTTATAAGGTATTGTACAAATCCAGATACTGCTGTGCACTTTTCTTCCAGGAAAAATCTTTACGCATGGCATTTTTTTGTAACTGTTGCCAGATTCTTTTATTTGAATAAAGCAATATCGCGCGCTTAATCGTTTCTAGCATGGCGCCAACAGAAGGCTCTTCAAACACAAATCCCGATGCTGTTTTATCTGCAATGGTATCTGGCATGGCATCCACAACCGTATCAGCTAAGCCACCGGTTCTTCTTACAATAGGCAAGGTGCCATAACGTTGACTATACAATTGATTGAGTCCGCACGGCTCGAAACGAGATGGCATCAAGAACATATCTGAGCCGGCTTCAATTAAATGCGCCAGGTCTTCATTATAGCCAATAGATACTGAGATTTTATCAGGATATAAATAACTTAAATTTTTAAGCCGGTGTTCAAAGCCTTTCTCTCCAGACCCTAATAAGACAAATTGTATCGGGTAATTAACCAGAACATCTAAACAGTCAATCACTAAATCAATGCCTTTTTGACCAACCAGACGACCAATCAAGCCAATCATAGGGATAGCTAGCTCTTCGGGAAGTGAAAAATGCTTTTGTAATGCTAGCTTATTGCCTGCTTTTTTAGTCAGGCTGTCAATTGTAAAGTTCTGGGTAATACGCGGATCCGTTTCCGGATTCCATATATCTACATCAATACCATTAATAATACCATTTAATTCATGGTGTCTATTGTGTAGCAGTCCCTCTAAACCATAGCCATATTCTGCGGTTTGAATTTCTAACGCATAGTTAGGGCTTACTGTTGTTATATGGTCAGCACAGGCTATTCCTCCTTTGATAAAGGAAAGTAAGCTATGAAACTCCAATGCGCCTGGGTTCCATAATTGTCTAGGTAAATTCAGGTCGAAATAGGTTGTTTCAGGAAACAAGCCTTGATACGCCATATTATGTATCGTAAATACCGTTGACGGGCGATGCGGCTCTAATGTTAATAACGCAGGAACCAAACCGCTTTGCCAGTCATTGCAGTGCACAATATCGGCTTTCCAATCCAGGTGTGCACGGTTTTGAGCAACCTCAACTGCAACACGACAAAACAAGGAGAAACGTGCAGCACTATTGGCCCATGCATTGCCAAATTCATCGGAATAAGGATTGCCAGGAATGTCAAAATATTCAGGACAATCGACTAGCCATACGATGACGTCACTATCAGGTAAAAGGGTTTCTAAAATATTAACATCACGATTATTAATCCGCAGGGAGCAAAGATATGTTACCTCTTCTTCAAGTTTAAGTGCTTGATATTTTGGGATAATAATGCGTACTTCCTGGCCTAGTTCGGCTAAGGCAATAGGTAGACTTCCGGCAACGTCAGCGAGCCCCCCCGTTTTAATGAGGGGATGCACTTCACTACTAACAAATAGTATCTTTTTCATAACTACAGTTTTAATACAATGCCGGCTAGAGGAGGAATAGTAATATTAATAGAATATGGTTGATTCATCCATGGAGTCTCTTCGGTATGTACCTGGCCGTTACCCGCATTACTGCCGGCATAAAATTTTGAATCTGAATTAAAAATTTCTAAATATGTACCAGGTGCAGGTACGCCAATACGATAGTTTTCGCGTGGAACAGGCGTGAAATTCAAAACGTTGATTAAGGTTTCATTTTCTGTCTTACGTAGATAACTGATAATTGACTGCTCTACATCATGACAGTCAATCCACTCAAAGCCGCGATTATCAAAATCATGTTGGAAAAGAGCAGGGTGCTGAACATACATTTTATTTAAATCTTTGACCAGAGTGTGCATGCCTTTATGGAATGAGTAATCCATGACATACCAGTCAAGTGCCTGATTAAAATTCCATTCTGTACCTTGCGCAAATTCACAGCCCATAAACAGTAATTTTTTGCCAGGATAAGTAAACATGAAAGTGTACAGTAAGCGCAAATTAGCGAACTTTTGCCATTCATCGCCGGGCATTTTAGCTAGCATGGAACCTTTGCCGTGAACCACTTCATCATGAGAAAAAGGCAGAACAAAATTTTCAGTAAAAGCGTACAGCATACCGAAAGTCAATTGATCATGATGATGACGACGGTGCACAGGGTCTTGTTGCATGTATGCCAGGATGTCATGCATCCAGCCCATATTCCATTTCATGGAAAAGCCCAGTCCACCAGTCCAGGTTGGACGCGTGACTTGAGGCCATGAAGTGGATTCTTCAGCAATAACCACTGTGCCAGGGTGTTGTTCATGAGTGATTGTATTAAGCTCACGTAAAAAATCGATAGCTTCCAAATTTTCATTGCCGCCATACATATTAGGCAGCCAGTCATTTTCTTCACGAGAATAATCCAGATAAAGCATGGAGGCTACAGCATCGACACGTAAACCATCTAAATGAAACTCTTCTATCCAGAAATAGGCGCTGGATAATAGGAAATTTTTCACTTCATTACGGCTGTAATTATAGATCAAAGTTCCCCAGTCACGATGTTCACCTTTACGTGGATCTTCATGCTCATACAAACAACTGCCATCAAAACGTGCCAGAGCAAAATCATCTTTGGGAAAATGCGCAGGCACCCAGTCAAGCAGGATACCGATATTATGTTGGTGGCAGTAATCAACAAAGTAACGAAATTCATCCGCACTGCCATGGCGACTTGTAGGAGCAAAATAACCGCTGGTCTGATATCCCCAAGAGGCATCAAGTGGGTGTTCGGTAATAGGTAATAGCTCGATATGAGTGAAGCCCATATCTTGTACGTATTCTACTAATTGGTGTGCCAAGTCAATATAATTCAAGAAGTTACCTTGACTATCACGTTGCCATGAGCCTAAGTGCACTTCATAAATCGACATGGCTTCACTCAGCCAATCATGCTTAATGCGTTTATCGATCCATTGTTTATCCTGCCAATTATATTGACTTTCATTGACAACACGTGAGGCTGTTTGCGGGCGAAATTCAAACTGTTGGCCATAAGGATCGGTTTTGACACTAATCTGCTGGCTGGCACGATTAAGAATTTCAAATTTATATAAGCAGCCTTCAGTTAATCCAGGGATAAATATCTCCCATATGCCACTGCCGCCTAATACACGCATAGGATGACAGCGACCATCCCAGTTATTATATTCGCTAACAACGCTTACGCGATCCGCATTTGGCGCCCATACGGTAAATAAAACGCCATCAATGCCTTCCACTGTATGTAAATGTGCACCTAATTTTTTATAAATATGCCAGTGCCGACCTTCGCCAAATAAATGCTGATCGAATTCGGGGAATTGAGAACCAAAAGCATAGGGGTCATACTGTTCGTAATAATTTCCGGATTTATCAGTGATCTCGAACTGATAATATCTCTCCAATGTTTTGGGTACATCACTGGTCTGAAAAACATCTGTACCGGGGATGCGTTGCATTGCGATTTTTTGGCCAACAATACTAACTGTATCAGCATTAGGTAGATACGCTGTTATCGTTGTTATAGTTTTGTTAGTATGTCGTCCAAGTACTGAAAAAGGGTCGTGATGCTTTGCTTCAATTATTTTTAATAAATCAGAATCAAGCGGAATTTTTTTTGCTGGCTTGTTCATTTTATAATGCCTCAGGTGGTAGAATAAGTCTGTGTAGAATAGTAACAAAAAAAAGACCATAAAAATAGCCTATTTAAATTAACGAGGATGAGTATGTCAAATTCAGAAGAACGCCACCATGATCGTTTTGTCAGTCATTTAACTCGCAACACCATTGCTTTAATCCTGGCAGGTGGTAGAGGGTCGCGATTGAAAAACATGACCGATTGGCGTGCAAAACCAGCCGTCCCATTTGGTGGAAAATTTCGTATTATTGACTTTCCTTTGTCGAATTGTATTAATTCAGGGATACGTAAAATAGGTGTCTTAACGCAATATAAATCGGATTCTCTGATTCGACATCTGCAGCAAGGCTGGGGGTTTATGCGTGGTGAGTTCGGCGAATATGTTGATTTAATGCCCGCGCAACAACGTACTAGTGAAGATTCTTGGTATCTTGGTACAGCAGATGCCATTTACCAGAATATTGATATTTTACGCAGTCGTAAACCTGAGCATATTCTTATTCTGGCGGGGGATCATATTTATAAAATGGACTATGGCGCGATGTTAGCGGATCATGTGGAACAAAATGCAGACTTAACCATAGGTTGCCTGGAAGTGTCTTTAGAAGAAGCTAAAGATTTTGGTGTCATTGCTGTTGATGAAAAAAGGCGTGTAAACGCTTTTGTAGAAAAACCTGATAATCCTCCGGCGATGCCGAATAAAGCAGATAGAGCTTTAGCGTCGATGGGAATATATATTTTTAATACCGGTTTTTTATTTGAGCAATTATTAAAAGATGCCGATACTGCTGGATCTTCGCATGATTTTGGACAAGATATTCTACCCTCTGTTATTGCAAAATATAATGTCAACGCCTATCCATTTCTAGATTTACAAAGCGGTGAGCAAAGCTACTGGCGTGATGTAGGTACCATCGATGCTTACTGGGCTGCTAATATGGAACTGATTGGGGTAAAACCTAATCTGAATTTATATGATCAGACCTGGCCTATCTGGACTCATCAGACACAAACACCACCTGCCAAATTTGTTTTTGATGATGATGATAGAAGAGGGCAAGCGATTGATTCCATGGTTTCAGGAGGCTGTGTTATATCAGGATCAGTTATTAAGCATTCTCTGTTGTTTTCGCAAGTGCGCGTTAATTCTTATAGCACCATATCAGATTCTTTACTGCTACCCGATGTCAACGTCGCAAGGCATTGTCGAATTACTAAAGCAATTATTGAAAAAGGTTGTCAAGTTCCGGAAGGAACTATTATTGGTGAAGATAGAGCTGAAGATGAAAGACGTTTTCATGTTAGTCCCGGTGGTGTTGTATTGGTAACACCAGATATGCTGGGACAAAGAAGACACTATGTCAGGTAAAAAAAAATAAAGCTGGTCTTATGCTGGCATATGCATCAGCCAGAGTATAGAGACAGGCATACAGGTGAGTTTCAATTACCATGGACCTATCTACATGTTATAAAAGATTATGTGGACATGGTGGCGCATCTTGAGGCAGAGCCTGATGCCAAAGCGGTAGTTAATTTCGCGCCTATTTTACTTGAGCAAATAGAAGACTATGCGAAGCAGGTTAACTGTTATTTACATGAGCAAATAGAAGTAAATGATCCTTTGTTGGCAGCGTTAGTGATGCCAACGATTCCAGCCGATGTGGAGGATAGAATACAGCTGATTAGTGATTGTATGCGTGCCAATCGTGAGCGACAAATTGATCGCTACCCAGCCTATAAAGAATTAGCACAAATGGCAGATTGGGTGCAGGCCAATGGTGATACAGCTAAATATATCAATTCACAATTTATTGCGGATATTTTAGTCTGGTATCATCTTGCCTGGATGGGAGAAACGGTCAAATTAACCGATGTCCGAGTGCAGCGCTTAATCAGCAAAGCAAGTAATTTTACTTTACATGATCGCATTGAAATTATTGAAATAATTGGCGAGTTACTATCAACAGTTATTTATCGATATAATGCCTTGGCAAGAAAAGGCCGCATCGAACTTTCAGTAACGCCTTATGCACACCCAATCGTGCCTTTAATGCTGGATATAAAGTCGACACTTGAAGCGATGCCGGACGCGCCTTTACCGGATTTAGATGTCTATCCAGGCGGTGAAGAAAGAGTTAAGTGGCATATCAAGCAGGGTATTGCTACATTCGAACGGTTTTTTGGAGCAGCCCCTAAAGGCTGCTGGCCTTCCGAAGGTGCAGTAAGTAATGCAACCTTGAAAATACTAGGTGAAGCGGGCTTTGCATGGGCAGCAACGGGCGGTCAGGTTCTACATAATAGTCTGCATATTTCAGATGCTAATAGTAAACAGAGCATACATCATCCTTTTCAACTCGATGGCACCAACATCCCGTGTTTTTTTCGTGATGATGGTTTGTCGGATTTAATCGGTTTTAAATATTCCCAATGGCATGCCGATGATGCCGTTGGTGATATGATTCATCATCTGGAAAATATTGCCCAGCATGAACCAAAGGGGAGTGTAGTATCTATTATTATGGATGGTGAGAATGCATGGGAGTATTTTCCTCAAAATGGCTACCACTTTCTAAATGCCTTTTATAAGCGTTTAGCTGAGCATCCAGATATAGAACTGACCACTTTTTCAGAATGTCTGGCAGAAAAAGTAAAGGTCAAGCCCCTAACAACTTTGATGGCAGGTAGTTGGGTATATGGTACTTTCTCTACCTGGATTGGAGATACCGATAAAAATCGTGGCTGGGATATGCTATGTGACGCAAAAAAATGCTTTGATAAGGTAGTAGCAACGAACCGCCTTTCCAAAGAACAGTTAATAGAAGCTGAATTCCAGTTAGCTGTTTGTGAAGGCTCAGACTGGTTTTGGTGGTTCGGAGATTATAACCCTGATCAGGCTGTCAGTAGTTTTGAAAAGCAATTTCGCTTGAATTTAACAAATTTATTTCACTTATTAGGTGAGCAACCTCCTGCTTATTTATCCTTGTCGTTCACACAAGGTTCTGGTGCTCCAGCAATGGGTGGCACTATGCGTAAAGGTACAGATTAAAGAAAATGCAAGTAAAGGAAAATAATTTATTAGCGCAACGACGTGCCGGTGTATTGTTACATATTACCTCGTTACCAAATGAGAATGGATCAGGAAATATGGGTGTGGAAGCCTATAATTTTGTTGATTTTTTGCATAATGCAGGTATTAAGGTCTGGCAAACCTTACCTCTAGGAGTGCCACACGGAGACGGATCTCCCTATCAATGCTTGTCTGCGCATGCAGGTAATCCAGGACTTATTTGTCTGGAAGAGTTAAAACAGAAAGGCTGGCTGCAAGAAGCAGAGCAATGCGACACTAGTGAGACGGGAGTCGAGAATATTAGACACTGCCTAGTGGCTAAAACTTATACAGGATTTGAAAATCTAGCGAGTGTTAAAGAAAAACAAGCATACGTAGATTTTCGCACCGATAAGTCAAGTTGGCTAGATGATTATGCCTTATTTGTAGCACTGCGTAATGAGTTTTCTCAGCAATGCTGGAATCAATGGCCAGAGCCCTTAAAAGAAAGAAAGCCTGCTGCACTACAAGAAGCACGGCGAAGAATGGCATCGGCAATTGAAATCATCAAGTTTGAACAATTCCTTTTTTATCGGCAATGGATGACCCTTAAAGAATATGCGAATAATAATGATGTTTTATTATTTGGTGATATTCCTATTTTTGTGTCTTATGATAGTGCTGATGTCTGGGCAAATCGTAAAGTGTTTAAGCTGGATAAAATGGGTCAAATGTCTGTTGTTGCGGGGGTGCCTCCTGATTATTTTTCAGCAACAGGTCAACGTTGGGGCAACCCCCATTATGACTGGAAATACTTAAAAAGAAGTAGATTTGTCTGGTGGATTAAACGCCTACGTAGTCAGTTAGAAATGTTCGATATATTACGTATAGATCATTTCAGAGGTTTTGAAGCGGCATGGGAAATTCCAGCCAGCGAAGATACTGCTATTAATGGTGAATGGGTTGAAGCACCAGGGGAAGACTTGCTAACAGCACTTACAAAAGAATTTGGTAATATTCCTTTAGTTGCCGAAGATTTAGGGATTATTACTGCAGAAGTTGATAAACTCAGAACGGATTTTAACCTCCCAGGAATGAAGATTTTACAGTTTGCCTTTGGTGATACAGATAGTAATCCCTACTTACCGCATAATTATGATCATAACTGTGTTGTTTATACTGGAACACATGATAATGACACGACATTAGGCTGGTATAACGCATTAAATGATCATGATAAACAACGTATATACCGGTATTTAGGTCATCCTCAGGTCTCTATGCCTTATTTATTGATCGGTACGGCCTTTTCCTCGGTAGCAAATCTGGCAATTGTACCTATGCAGGATATTTTAGAATTAGCGAGCGAAGATCGCATGAATACACCGGGAACCATAGAAGGTAACTGGAAATGGCAGTTTTCCTGGACACAATTAACGGAAACTCAAGTGACTAGATTATCGGATATAGTTAAGGTGTTTTCTCGTTAGAACTGGTAGAGCGGGCATTAGTCCGCTTCTTTAAATCGACCATAGTGGACTAAAGTCCGCTTAACTCACCTTTGCTCATGACTTATTCAACCATAGAAGCCTTTGTAGGTAACACCCCGCTAGTTAAATTACAGCGCTTAATCCAGTCAGACTCTAATACGCTTTTAGTTAAACTGGAAGGTAATAATCCTGCTGGTTCTGTGAAAGATCGCCCCGCAATGAGCATGATTCAACATGCTGAAGCGCGTGGAGAAATCAAGCCAGGTGATTATCTAATCGAAGCAACCAGTGGTAACACCGGCATTGCTTTAGCCATGGCAGCCGCTATTAAGGGTTATCATTTAACCTTGATTATGCCGGATAATATGAGTGCCGAGCGCCGTGCTTCGATGAAAGCGTATGGTGCAGATATAATATTGACTCCTGCAGAAGGCAGTATGGAGGCTGCGATAGATTTAGCCAGAAAAATGGAAGCAGAAGGAAAGGGGCGTGTATTAGATCAATTTGCGAATCCTGATAACCCTCTGGCTCATTATGAAGGAACTGGCCCCGAAATATGGAGAGATACCCACGGTCAAATAACACACTTTGTAAGTGCGATGGGTACAACCGGCACTATTATGGGAACATCAAAATTTTTAAAAGAACAAAACCCGGATATTCAAATTGTCGGCGTGCAACCTGAAGATGGTGCAAAAATCCCTGGTATACGCCGCTGGCCACAAGAATACTTACCTAAAATTTATCAAGCGACTCGTGTTGATAGAATAATGAATATGGGCCAGCATACGGCTGAACAAACTATGCGTGATTTAGCCACTAAAGAAGGGATTTTTGCGGGTGTTTCCTCTGGTGGTGCCGTTGCCGCAGCGCTAAGGCTAGCTGAGGAAGTTGAAAATGCGACCATAGTTGCCATAATCTGTGATCGTGGCGATAGATACATATCAACTGGTGTCTATCCCGACTAGATAGATGATTGAAACCGATCGAATTATCAGTGCCAGCGGGCAAGTAGACGAAGAGCGTCAAGACCGCGCAATCAGGCCGAAAACTCTAAATGATTATATCGGTCAAGAAGCTTTATGTGACCAGATGCAAGTGTTTATTCAGGCAACGGTGGCACGTAAAGAAGCGCTGGATCATGTGCTTATTTTTGGCCCGCCGGGTCTGGGAAAAACCACATTAGCAAATATCATCGCCAATGAAATGAATGTTAATCTCCGCCAGACATCAGGACCTGTGCTTGATAAAGCGGGCGATTTAGCTGCCTTATTAACCAATCTTGAAGCGCATGATGTTTTGTTTATCGATGAAATTCATCGCTTGAGTCCGGTAGTCGAAGAAATCCTTTATCCGGCTATGGAAGATTACCAGATCGATATAATGATCGGAGAAGGACCTGGCGCAAGATCAATTAAACTGGATTTACCCCCCTTTACTTTAATTGGTGCAACCACGAGAGCAGGCCTTTTAACATCACCTTTACGTGATAGATTCGGAATCATACTACGACTTGAGTTTTATACTGTCGATGAATTGACGCATATCGTCACCCGTTCTGCAAAAGTTTTAGGAATACATATTGATAAAAAAGGTGCACAGGAAATTGCCAAACGTTCCCGGGGTACTCCTCGCGTTGCTAACCGTTTATTAAGAAGGGTACGCGATTATACCGAAGTGAGAGGCGATGGCACTATTAATCAAGGTATTTCACAACAGGCTCTAAGCATGTTAAAAGTTGATCATTGTGGTTTCGATCAGTTGGACAGGCGCTTGTTAAAAACTATCATCGACAATTTTGATGGCGGTCCAGTGGGCCTGGATACCCTGGCTGCAGCAATTAGTGAGGAACGTGGCACCATAGAAGATGTATTAGAACCTTATTTAATTCAGCAGGGTTTTATCATGCGTACGCCGAGAGGTCGTGTGGTCACAGGAAAAACCTATCAACATTTTGGCTTAACCGCTCCTAAACTCTGCTTACTAAAAAATGAAGATTTTTTAGCGGACTAAAAATAATTTTTTAAATCAAGATATTAGCAGGCAGTATTTTAGGTTTATCTACCTGTCAATATAGTCTGGCTATTTGTTTATTATTCATTTTTTCTGCTTAATTGAATCAATTTATCATGTGTAGTTAGATTAATGTGCGAAGATTTTTTTATAATTTGTTTCCCATCAGGATCTAGCTCAGGCTTTGCCCAGCGGATTGTAGCATTTGATAAAACACCTAAATGATCCGTGCACATGTTTGTCGGTGTAGCCAGTTTTAAGTACTAGCTTGCAGCATTCTTTTTAAACACAAGTGTGTATTTAGGTTTTTGCTGCTCATATTCACCTCTAATAATACTGTAAATCAGTCTCTAGAAGTGTCCTGCTGCATAATTAAGCCATTAAATATTTTGCATAGTCGAACAGGGCTGGCATCAGCGATATTCCTAGATGGCAAATTCAATTCAAAATCGCCTAAAGCGGCTATGTATTAATGTGGCGGTCATGAAGCCGCTTGAAAATAAACTGTCGACCTAATTCCTAGGTGTAACCTAGAACGGCACATCATCATAGTCATCATTTGCTGGATAACTTGATTGTATGGGTGCTGACTGTTTTGACTGATAATTTTGCGGCGGTTGGGTAGCGCTGCTGCTTTTACCAACTAAGTCTATAATATTGGCATTCAACTCAAGGCTAGACTTGGTTGTACCATCATTTGCCTGGTATTCTCTTTGAGATAGCTCACCCGAGACAAATACTTGTTGCCCTTTTTTAAGATAATTTTGTAGCTGACCTTCGGCGCGTTTTCCCCATAAAGCGACACGAACCCATATTGTTTGTTGTCTATCGCCAAAGCCAATATTGTTTGCTACCGTGACATTTAGTACAGTCTGGCCATTAGGTGTTGTTCTGACTTCGGCATCTCTGCCTACTGTTCCAGTGAAACTGAAAACATTACTCATACGGATGTTCCTTTTTTTCGGTGTAGGGTGAGCTTCATTCTGCAAATATCGTGCAGAAAGCGTGAAAAGCAGAGTAAAGTCCGCTCTACATCTGCTTTCATAAGCTCAATTATGGAAAGAGTTACATATTATCCAGAATCGCTTTTTTCACTGCATCCAGTGTTGCATCGATTGATACCGGGTGTGTGTCAGTACACTGAGAAATAGCAGTCTCAGGATCTTTTAAGCCATTTCCTGTCAAGGTGCAGACTATGGTGCTGCCTTCAGGAATCTTACCTGATTCGATATCATTTAATGCGCCTGCTAATGAAGCTGCGGATGCTGGCTCGCAGAAAATACCTTCGTGGCTTGCCAGCATTTTTTGAGCAGCAAGTATGGTTTCATCAGCAAAGCTATCAAACCAGCCACCCGACTCTTTTTGCGCATTCCAGGCAAAATCCCATGATTGTGGATGACCTATGCGTATAGCAGTAGCAATAGTTTCAGGATTGTCGATCATTTTACCGACGATAAAAGGAGCTGCGCCTGCTGCCTGATAGCCGCACATGACGGGCCGTTTCGCGCAGACTGCAGCGAGGCCATTGGTTTCAGTAGCGTATTCGCTGTAGCCTTTCCAGTAAGCGGTAATATTACCTGCATTGCCTACAGGCAGGCAATGGTAGTCAGGGGCTTTACCTAGCTCATCAACAATTTCAAAGGCAGCTGTTTTCTGACCATCAATTCTGAACGGGTTAATTGAGTTAACTATGGTGACCGGTGCATGGTTAACTATTTCTTTAACCAGGCTCATGCCTTGATCAAAATTGCCACGGATCTGGATGATTTGTGCGCCATACATTAAGGTTTGCGCGAGTTTTCCCTGGGCAATTTTTCCTTCTGGAATCAATACAAAGGCAGAAATTCCTGCACGTACCGCATAAGCTGCTGCAGCAGCAGAAGTATTTCCTGTCGATGCGCAAATAATCGCCTGACTACCGTCTTCAACCGCTTTTGTCACAGCCATCGTCATGCCGCGGTCTTTAAAAGAACCAGTAGGGTTTAGACCTTCGTACTTAACATAAATATCGACATCTTTACCAATGAGTCTGGGGATATTTTGTAGTTGAATAAGCGGTGTATTACCTTCACCTATGCTGATAATGCGAGTTGAATCACTGACAGGAAGACGATTTCTGTAACGTTCAATTATACCTGTGTAATGTGTTTGTGTTGCCATAGTCATTAACCTAATGTTTCAAGACGGATGCGTGTTACTTGTCCAGTAACAGACGATAAATTTTCGATTGCAGAAATGGCTGCATCCATTTCTTTTTCTATTGTTTTCTGGGTGAGCATAATGATAGATACTCTGGTCTCACCTTGCTTTGGTTCTTTTTGTATCAGCGCTTCAATGCTAATATTTTGTTTAGCCAAAATACTTGTGATATCAGCTAAAGCACCGGGTTTATCTTCAACAGTCAGGCGAAGGTAGTAGGTAGTTTCTATTTCTTCACGCGGCAGTATCGGTAAATTATTAATCGCGTTCTCTTGAAAACCAAGATAAGGGACTCTGCTTTGAGCATCAAGAGTTAAAGCACGAGCCACATCGACTACGTCGGCAATAACAGCAGAGGCGGTAGCTTCAGCGCCAGCGCCAGCGCCATAATAAAGGGTAGAACCAACCGCATCAGCTTGCACTAGAACAGCATTCATAACCCCGTCAACATTGGCAATTAAACGACGCTCAGGAATCAGGGTGGGGTGGACTCTTAGTTCTATGCCTTTTGATGTTTTACGAGCAATAGCTAAATGTTTGATGCAGTAGCCTAATTCCCTTGCATACTCTACGTCCGCACGAGTGATTTTAGTAATCCCTTCGGTATATACATTTTCAAACTGCAATGGAATGCCGAATGCAATCGATGCCAGGATCATTAATTTATGCCCGGCATCGATACCTTCGACATCAAAAGTCGGATTGGCCTCTGCATAACCAAGTGCTTGTGCTTCTGTGAGTACATCAGCAAAATCACGTCCTTTGTCACGCATTTCAGTTAGGATGAAATTGCCGGTACCATTGATGATTCCGGCTAACCAGTTGATCTGGTTACCGCTTAGTCCTTCGCGTATAGCTTTAATAATCGGGATGCCTCCGGCAACAGCGGCTTCATAAGCAACCATGACATTGGCTTTGCTAGCAGCAGCAAAAATTTCGTTCCCGTGTAAAGCAATCAGTGCTTTATTTGCGGTAACAATATGTTTGCCATTAGCTATCGCTTGTAAAACCAGCTTTTTAGCCAGATTCGTTCCACCCATCAACTCCAGGATAATTTCGATCTCAGGGTCATTAATAATTTCATAAGGGTCGGTGCTTAAGGTGATGCCTTGAGTGTTGCAAATACGTTTTCGAGTAAGATCTCTCGCTGAAGCATGGGTGATAATAATTTCCCTTCCAGCGCGACGTGAGATTTCTTGTGCGTTGCGTTTTAAAACATTTACAGTACCGCCACCGACAGTACCTAAACCTAAAACACCAACTTTTACTGGCTTCAAATCAAACTCCTAGGCAGATATGGATAAATTTCTTGTGTGTAAGCTAAGCGTACAGGTTTTTTAATCAGTTTGTATAACAGGTGGGCTAAAGCCACTTCCTACAAGGTGAATAGCTTCTAAATCAGACCATCTTTTTTAAACATGGCACGAAGTCCACGTACTGCTTGACGGGTTCTGTGTTCATTTTCAATTAGACTAAAGCGTACATGATCATCACCAAAGTGGCCAAAGCCAATACCTGGTGATACTGCAACTTTTGCTTCATTGATTAATTTTTTGGAGAATTCAAGAGATCCCATTTCTTTGTATGCATCAGGAATCGGTGCCCAGACAAACATGGTGGCTTTTGGCCTTTCTACTTTCCAGCCAATTGAATTTAAGCCATCGCAGAGTACATCTCGACGCTCTTTATACATGGCACAAATTTCGGTCACACAATCCTGCGGTCCTTCTAATGCCGCAATTGCGGCAATTTGAATGGGTGTGAACATACCGTAATCCAGATAGGATTTAATGCGCGCAAGTGCAGCAACCAATTCGGAGTTACCACACATAAAACCAACTCGCCAGCCAGGCATATTGTAACTTTTAGATAAAGAAAAGAACTCTACAGCGACTTCTTTTGCTCCTGGAACTTGCAAAATAGACGGTGCTTTATAGCCATCAAATACGATATCAGCATAAGCAATGTCATGTACTATCCATATCTTATGTTCTTTTGCAACTTTAATAATACGTTCAAAAAAATCCAGCTCAACACATTGTGAAGTGGGGTTTCCTGGGAAATTAAGAATAAGCATTTTGGGTTTTGGCCAGGATTCGGCAATCGCTTTATGCAGTTCATCTACAAAATCCACACCGGGCACCATTTTTACATGGCGTAAATCAGCACCAGCAATAACCACACCATAAGGATGTATCGGATACGCTGGATTGGGTACCATAACGGTATCTCCAGGGCCCAGAGTAGCCAACGCCAAATGTGCCAGTCCTTCTTTTGAGCCGATAGTAACAATTGCTTCAGTTTCTGGGTCTAAATCAACATCGAAACGCTTTTTATACCAATTAGCAATGGCTCGTCTCAGCCGTGGTATACCGCGGGAAACGGAATAACGATGCGTATCTTGACGCAGCGTGGCTTCCACCATTTTATCGACTATATGTTTGGGAGTGGGCTGATCTGGATTCCCCATGCCAAAATCAATAATATCTTCGCCTTGCGCTCGTGCTTTCGCTTTTAAATCATTAACGATGTTAAAGACATAAGGTGGTAGACGGCTAATACGGTGAAATTCTTCCATTGGGGGCTCTTAATAAAACGACTATTTAATGTAAAAGACAAAGGGTTACTATTTAAATCAGCCTGCTAACTTACTGTTGTTAACAAGATATGTCAATTGAGAATGCAACTTATTTTTTGGATTATACTAAGTCTTAGTGTGTTTAAGAAAAAAGTTGCAGAGTTGAATAGAGCGGGCTGAACTCCGCCTCCCTCGGATTTTTAATTATTATGCTCTCCGGGGGTTATAAAACATCAGATGCATAGTCTGCCAGACGAGAGCGTTCACCTCGTCTTAGAGTGATATGGGCGCCGTGATTCCAGGATTTAAACTTGTCCACTACATAGGTCAATCCTGAGCTGGTAGCTGTTAAATAAGGGGTGTCAATTTGTGATAAATTACCGATACAGATGATTTTGGTGCCTGGGCCTGCCCGGGTAATTAATGTTTTTATTTGTTTAGGTGTGAGATTTTGTGCCTCATCAATAATTAAATAGCGGTTCAAAAAAGTACGACCACGCATAAAATTGAGTGAACGGATTTTAATTTTGTTCATTAAGATCGTTTTAGTAACATCTTTTTCCCAGTCACTATCTTCCTCTTGCCTACCCAATAACTCTAAATTATCTATCAGAGCACCCATCCACGGAGCCATTTTTTCTTCTTCAGTGCCGGGTAAAAAGCCGATGTCCTCACCTACAGGAACGGTCTCACGGGTCATAATGATTTCGTGATAGATTTTATCGTCCATGGTTTGTGTAAGCCCTGCAGCCAGGGCTAATAATGTTTTTCCTGTTCCCGCTATGCCAAGCAGGGTGACAAAATCAATATCTGGATCCATAAGTACATTAAAAGCAAAGTTTTGCTCTCTATTTTTGGCAAATACACCCCAGACGGAACGATGTCCTTCGCGGTAATTAACCGCTAGTTCCAATGTTGCCGTATCATTTTCAACTGAACGCACAATGGCTTCAAAATCTGAATTATTTTCAATATACAGGTACTGGTTTGGATGCCAGTCAGTTACCAATGGGCCTTCAAGTTTGTAGTATGTCCGTCCTTGCTCTATCCAGGATTGCATTTTGTTGCCATGCGTTTCCCAAAAATCATCGGGTAGGGCAGATGCACCACTGTAGAGTAGATCTATATCATCCAGTGTCTGATCGGTATGGTAATCTTCTGCCTTTAATTCCAGAGCAGCAGCTTTGATACGCATATTAATATCTTTCGTGACTAAAATAATATGTGTATCAGGTAATTGTTTTTGTAGTGTTAGAACAATACTTAAAATGGAGTTATCTGCAAGACTTCCGGGCATTGAATCAGGTAAAGCTGCAGTCATTTGCTGGGTTTGCAAATATAAGCGACCTTCCAGAGCATTCTCTTTTTGTCCCGAACTTTGCAATTGTGACAAAGCTAAGCCTTGTTTAATATCGTTTGGGTTAGTATCTTTTAAAAGATCATCAATAAAGCGACTGACCTGGCGTACATTGCGTGCGACTTCTGTGACACCTCTTTTAGCATGATCCAGCTCTTCCAGAACAATCATGGGAATAAAAATATTATGTTCCTGGAAGTGAAATAAAGCTGCAGGGTCATGCATCAAAACATTCGTATCTAGAACAAATAATTTTTTTGTCGCACTTATATTCATTAATTACTCTCCTAACTCAGCTAATTTTTGCAAAACTTCGTCGATATGAACTTTAACTTTTACTTTGCGCCATTCGTGAATAAGCGTCCCCTCAGGATCGATTAAAAATGTACTGCGCTCTATGCCACGAACCTGCTTACCATACATATTTTTCATTTTGATCACATCGAACAAATGACATAATACTTCTTCTTTATCAGAGAGTAAGTCGAAAGGAAAGCCCTGCTTAGATTTAAAGCCTTCATGCACGCGCACACTATCACGAGAGACTCCAAGAATTACGGTATTGAATTGTGCAAACTGGTCGTAGTGATCACGAAAATTCTGCCCTTCAGTAATACAGCCTGGTGTATTGTCTTTAGGATAAAAATACAACAGTACATATTTTCCCTTATAGTCGGAAAGCTGAATGCTTTTATCTCCGGTAGACATAGCTGAAAAAACAGGCACTTTACTATTTAAACTAACTGTAGGCATCAGGACTCCTAGTGAATTTGATAGCAGATAAGACTACCATAACAAACCAAGAGCAGGAATAAAAAATTAGTTATACTTTGAAAATTGACCTTGTATTCACATAAGTTTTTAATATTTCAGCTTGAGAATTGAATCCGTCATTGTAAGAGTTTCAAGGAAGACAGCTAAAAAAGCTAATGCAGTTAATTATTCTGAGCATAGGCTGGCTTAGAGTACTCTGTATATATCTAATCTAACCATTCAATAATATGGTCTTCCAGATCATCGACTTGTGACTCTTTCATGGCAAAACTACTAATCGATACTCCGGCGTCCTTGACACTTTCCTGAGTGCCCGAAATTAAGGGATGCCAATCAAATAGAGGCTTTCCATCAGTAAGCAGCCGGTAGGCGCAGGTGGCAGGGAGCCAGGTATATTCAGCAAAGTCATGTTGTTTTAAATCAATGCATTCAGGGACTAATGTAGTGCGCTCTGAATAGTGAGTGCAACGGCAAGTATCCAGATCGATTAAATCACAGGCAGCACTGGTAAAAAATATTTCACCGCTGTCTTCGTCCTCTAGTTTATTTAAGCAGCATTTAGCACAGCCATCGCATAAAGATTCCCACTCTGTAGTGGACATTTCCGAAAGTTTTTTTGTTTCCCAAAATTTCATATGTGTCATATCAATCTAAATATATTGCTAAAAAATAAATCTAAGCATTAGGATGGCTTTAGCGTACGGAAATAGCTTAATAAGTGAGCTAAAGCATGTGCTCTATAGTATCGGCCTGCAGTTCGTCTGTCCATCTTGTTTAATAACTTAGGTGTGTAAAACTACACTATCAGTGCAAACTATCATAGCACGACTATTGATAGAGTCATTTGTTTGCCAGTTTAGGGCGATTTATCATAGTATAGCTCTTATAATACGTGCTGTTGGTTCGGGACATAGAGTGTTAACGTTACAAAAACATATTCTCATAGCATTGCGCATTTTGCGTCATTAAATTTGTTTCCCATATCAGGATGAAAAAATGAAAATCGCCATAGCTGGAACCGGGTATGTAGGCTTGTCTAACGCAATGTTATTAGCACAAAATCATGAAGTAGTTGCGGTTGATATTGTTCCCGAGAAAATTGATATACTCAATGCAAAAAAGTCACCCATCGTCGATACTGAAATAGAAGATTTTTTGCAAAAAAAATCACTTAATTTTATCGCAACTCTGGATAAACAAAGCGCATATGAAAATGCGGATTTTGTGATTATTGCTACTCCGACGGATTACGATACACAAACCAACTATTTCAACACCCAATCAGTAGAATCGGTAATTAAAGATGTGATGCTGATTAATCCCGATGCCGTGATGGTTATAAAGTCTACTGTGCCGGTAGGATACTGCGTTCAAATTAGCCAGAAGTTAGGCTGTAATAATATTATTTTCTCTCCAGAATTTTTAAGAGAAGGTCGGGCTTTATATGATAACCTTTATCCATCGCGTATTATTGTAGGTGAGCGCTCAAAGAGAGCTGAACAATTTGCTGCTTTACTGGTTGAAGGCGCAATAAAAGAAGATATAGAGGTGCTATTTACCGACTCTACGGAAGCCGAGGCGGTTAAATTATTTTCTAATACCTATCTGGCGATGCGAGTTGCTTATTTTAATGAGCTAGATAGTTATGCTGAAACACACGGGCTTAATACCAGGCAAATTATCCAGGGCGTTGGTCTGGATCCACGTATCGGTAAACACTATAACAATCCCTCTTTTGGCTTTGGTGGTTATTGCCTGCCTAAAGATACCAAACAATTAAGAGCTAATTATAAAGACGTGCCAAATAGCCTTATCAGTTCGATTGTTGAGGCAAATCGCATGCGTAAAGATTTTGTTGCTGATTCAATTATTAAGCGCAATCCTAAAGTCGTTGGTATTTACCGCTTAACTATGAAAAGTGGATCTGATAATTTTCGTGCTTCTTCTGTTCAAGGGATTATGAAGCGCATTAAAGCAAAGGGCATTGAGGTTATCATTTACGAACCGGTATTTGAGGAAGACACTTTTTTTAACTCAAAAGTGATAAATGATTTGTCAGAGTTTAAATTAAAGGCAGATGTTATTGTTGCTAATCGTTTAGCTGATGAACTTAAAGACGTTGAGACCAAGATTTATACGCGAGATTTATTTGGTAATGATTAGGAACGAGAATTCAATAATGCCCGAATCTGACTGGTTTTTTGACTTCACATCCGCGCTAGAAAGCCAGTTGCGTAGCCCTGCTATGCGCCTGATTTCCTAACAGGCCTGTGCAGCCAAAATCCTGCGCCATACTTTCGGGTATTATTAACCCCTCGTTCCTTAACACATTTCGTGAGCTCTATTTTCTCAAATTATTGATTTATAATTACCGCCATAGATAAGGTAGAATAGCGTGTTACTGACTAGATCTGTCATGACTAGTCTATAGAATTTTTAAATGAATATTTTAAAGGTAAATAATGAAGAATTACAAAATTGCAGTTCTGGCAGGTGATGGAATTGGTCCGGAAATCACACAGGAAGCAGTAAAGGTTTTAAAACTTGTTGAACAGCGTAATGATGTCAGCTTTGAATTAATGCCTGCGCTGTTCGGCGCCTGTGCTTATTTTGCAACTGGAGATGCTTTCCCGCAAGAAACCAAGGATATCTGTGATAGTGCGGATGCAATTCTTAAAGGTCCTATTGGTTTGAGTCATGAAGAATCAAAAAACATTCCTATCGATAAACAACCAGAACGCGGTGCATTATTGCCCATGCGTCGACGTTACAATACTTATGCAAATTTCCGCCCTGTTTCCTTGCCTAAAGAACTGGCGCATTTTTCACCCTTAAAAGCAGAAATTATTGGTGAAGGGATTGACATCATTATTGTGCGTGAGCTAGTCGGTGGTCTATATTTTGGTGAAAAGGAAATGGGCGTTAATGAAGCTGGCCTGCGTTATGTGAAGGAAACTCTGGAATATGATGAAAATCAGATTCGTCAGATTCTGCATCAGGCATTTAAATTAGCTAGTCACAGAAAAAAAGTACTACATAATATTCATAAAAGTAATGTATTGAAATCCAGTGTATTGTGGAATGAAATTCTAGAAGAAGTGGCTGTAGAATATCCTGAAATCGAAGTCATTAATATTCTAGTTGATGCTGCAGCGACTTTATTATGTTTAAAACCAACACAGTTTGATGTGATGGTGATGGAAAACATGTTTGGCGATATTTTAAGTGATCAGGCTGGCGGTATTCTGGGTTCACTGGGTTTAATGCCTTCAGCCTGTTTAGGTGATGAAAAAGCTTATTACGAACCTTCGCATGGTTCTGCACCTGATATAGCAGGGAAAAATATAGCTAATCCTTATTCCATGATTGGTTCAGTTGCCATGATGCTGGAAAACAGTTTCGATATGGCTGATGAGGCAAAAAATGTCTGGGCTGCTATGCAAGGTGTTTTTGCTGATGGTTTTTCTACTGCAGATTTATCCAAGCCAGGTTCAGGTGTTAATATGATTAGCACTGAAGCATTTGGAGATAAGGTGGTAGAGAAACTATCAAAAATGCCTAGGGTTGGATAAACGATTTTAATACTTCTGATTTATATTTGAGTTTTGTAGGTTGATTTAGCTGATATAGCGTAATTCAGCCTACAGCTTTAATAAAAACTCTCTCAAGCCGGTTCCTCATCTTGGCTTTGCTCATGCAATTGAATATTAATAATCCTGAGTGCCGCCAAAATAGCAGCAAAAACCTGGTTAGAATGAACTCCACGTGTTTTACGGATATGACTATCACAGTCCCAGGTAATAACACACTCTGTGAGAGCACTTGTATGACCGCCTTTGGGAATTCTTACTTCGTAATCCAGTAATTCAGGCAGGGTGTAATCATGCAGTTTCATGACTTTGTTGATTGCATCGATAAAAGCATCAAAGCCACCATTCCCAAAACCTGAGGCAACATGCCTTTTACCTTTAACATCAACACGCAAGCTCACGGTTGATTCTAGTTCATAACCACTAGTGATCGAGCAATTAATAAGTTTGATATGTTGATAATTTTTACTTTCCAGAACATCGGCAATAATAAATGGCAAGTCATCGGTGGTAATGGTTTGTTTAGAGTCACCTAGTTTTACAATCCTGGCCAGAACTTTCTTCTGGTTTTCTTCAGACAGTTCTAATTCCAGTAATTCCAGGTTCTTTTTTAGCGAGGCTCTGCCACTCATTTTTCCTAGTGCATAGCTATGAATGCGTGAAAAGCGTTCAGGTACTAACTTACTTTTATACAAGCCGCCTTTTTGATCTCCATCAGCATGAATACCAGCCGTTTGGGTGAAAACATCAGTGCCAATAATAGGTGTGTTGGCAGCAATTCGTTTGCCGGAAAAGTTTTCTACTAAATGGCTAGTAGGAACTAAATGACTTTCATTAATAGATAGCTCCATGTCCATTTTGTCACGTAATACCACGCTTACCTGTGCGAGTGATGCATTACCCGCTCTTTCTCCCAGACAGTTTATGGTGCAGTGAATTGAATTAATTCCTGCACGTACAGCTGCCATAGCGTTGGCAGTTGCCAGGCCATAATCATTATGCGGGTGAAAATCAAAGTGCAATTCAGGATATCTATGACACATATCACTGAGGCTATCAAAAACCTCTTCTGGTGACATGACTCCCAATGTATCGGGTAGCATAAAGTGGTTGATGCCTGTACGCTGTAAACTATCCATTAAAGCAAAAACATAATTCCGGTTGTCGCGATATCCGTTGGACCAGTCTTCCAGGTACACATTGACTGTTAAGCCTTTTTCCAGAGCATAGTCGATTGTTTTAAGAATATCATCTACATGCTGTTGCAGTGTTTTGCCCAGCTGATCCCGGCAATGTTTTTCACTGCCTTTAGTGAGCAGATTAATAACGCTCCCCCCGGCCTCTAATATCCAGTCGACACTTAGGGTATGGTCAACAAAACCTAATACTTCAACACGGCCATCAAAGCCTTCTTTACGCGCCCAGTCATTAATATGTTTGACAGCTTGCTTTTCACCCTCTGAGACACGTGCAGAGGCGACTTCAATACGATCTACTTGCAGTGCTTGCAATAGTGCTTTAGCGATGCTTAGCTTTTCATCAGGTGCATAAGAAACCCCCTGTGTTTGCTCGCCATCACGTAAAGTTGTGTCCATTAACTGGATGTGTCTGGATTTCGTGGACATTTGCTTGCCTTGAAAATGAAAGGATGATGCGGTTTGGCTTAGCTTATCAAACGTAGCGCAGATAATGTAATCTGATATTTTACGATAACAAATAATGTTCTCGTTCCCACGTTCTGTGTGTAAATGCAGTTTATGATGCTCTGCATTATGGGACGCTGAACGTCACCGTATGAATTCCCACGCGCAGAGCGTGGGAACTAAGGATTAAGCCCAAAGCCAAGGATAGCTTTGTTTATGTTTAGTTTCATACTGATCGATTAAATCAATATACTGTAACGTTATACCAATATCATCCAGCCCTTTTAATAAATTTTCTTTACGCACAGGGTCTACATCAAATTTAAAACCATTTCCGGCCGGTGTGGTTAGTTGTTGATTTTCCAGATCAACAATAAATTTAACTCCTTCATTGGCTGAAATTTCATCCATTAAACTGGCTAGTTGCGCTTTAGTCGCAACGATAGGCAATATGCTGTTTTTAAAGCAGTTGTTGTAAAATATATCCGCATAACTGGTAGAGATAATGGTGTTAAAACCATAGTCAGCGATTGCCCAGGGCGCGTGTTCACGGGAAGAGCCACATCCAAAATTATCACCGGCAACCAGTATTTTCGCACCTTTAAAGATAGCTTTATTAAGTTCAAATTCGGCATTTTCACTGCCATCGTCATTAAAACGCCAGTCGTGAAATAAGTGTTGTCCAAAGCCAGTACGTTCTACTTTTTTTAGAAATTGTTTAGGAATAATCTGATCTGTATCGACATTGCTGCGATTCATTAAAGCAGCAATACTTTCATGTTTTATATAGGCTTGCATAATAGTTCCCCGTTATTCTTTAAAGGTTACGAATGTCAACAAAGTGACCAGCAGTCGCTGCTGCTGCGGCCATAGCTGGTGAGACCAGGTGCGTTCTACCGCCTTTACCCTGGCGACCTTCAAAGTTTCTATTTGAAGTGGATGCACTTCGTTGTCCCACCGTAAGTTCATCACCATTCATTGCCAGACACATAGAGCAACCAGGATCTCTCCATTCCCAGCCGGCCTCAATAAAAATTTTATCCAGACCTTCCTCTTCCGCTTGATTTTTAACATGATAAGAACCAGGTACAGCAATGGCTGTAACATTAGCAGCTACTTTTCTCCCCTTGGTCATTTCGGCTGCAATACGAAAATCTTCAATACGTCCGTTGGTGCATGAACCAATAAAAACCAAGTCTACAGGGATATCAGTCATTTTTGTATGCGCAGTCAATCCCATATATTCCAGGGCATTAGCACATGCTTGTTGTTTGATACTATCATCAAAATCTTCAGGTGCGGGGACTCTGTCCGTGATGCCTGTTACTTGTTCAGGTGATGTACCCCAGGTAACCTGAGGTTCAATGTCTGCTGCATTTAAAGTAACGACCATATCGAATTCAGCGCCTTCATCACTGGGCAGGGTTTTCCAGTAAGCTAATGCCTGATCCCAGCCTTCACCTGAAGGGGCAAATTCACGACCTTTCAAATAAGCATATGTTTTTTCATCAGGAGCAACCAAACCTGCTCTAGCGCCTGCTTCAATCGCCATGTTGCAAAGTGTCATACGGCCTTCCATAGACAGGTTGCTAATGGCACTTCCCGCATATTCAATGACATGCCCATTGCCGCCGGCGGTACCAATTTTTCCGGTAATTGCCAGAGCTATATCTTTAGCTGATGCATATTTGGACAATTCGCCGTCAATTTGAATTAATAGCGTTTTTGATTTTTGTTGTGGCAATGTTTGCGTTGCCATCACATGTTCAACTTCAGATGTACCAATACCAAAAGCTAAGGCACCAAAAGCCCCATGCGTTGCTGTATGGCTATCACCGCAAACAACAACCATACCTGGATGGACAAAACCATGCTCCGGGACAACGATATGAATTACACCGTTATTTGGGTTTTTCATGTCATAAAGATTTAAACCATTTTCCTCGCAGTTATCTGCCATCGTTTCTATCTGCTTTTTCGCAATAGGGTCGCTAATAGGCAGGTCTCTATCTTTGGTCGGCACGCAATGGTCCATGGTTGCCAGAATACTATGAGGGTTACGCACTTTGCGTTTTGCAAGTCTTAATCCTTCAAATGCTTGCGGGCTAGTTACCTCATGCATCAAATGACGATCAACATATAATAGAGGGGTCTGGCCTGCGACTTCAGCCACAAGATGGCTGTCCCAAATTTTTTCGTACATGGTTTTTTTCATAGTATCTTCCAAAACTTACGTCCTGCTTCTTAAGCTGAATGTCCGCTGCATATAACGTATCAAAATAGTGTAACCCATTATTATTACTTAAATGATATAAGCATTGCAAATACTTTGAGGGCGAATTTTTAAAAACTTTGCTAATGGCTTCAGCAGTTCAATTTTCGATGCTATCCGAAGCGTGAAGGCTTTGGTGCTGATTTTTTATTAAACCTGGAAACCGCAGTTGACCGTTATAAAACACTATAAGTGACTGAATATAAAATATAATGATCGTAAATGCTTGTCATCCATACTCAGCTTCACGGTTTTGTGGATAAAGCTGAGCACGAAATACGGGGCAAATCCAGTTGGCTGACCCTTTGATCTTACTAAAGTAGCGATACACCAGTTTATTGATTATATGCGGCACTTTAAAAATTTTAACATTCCATTTTGTACCAGCAACTGCTATTGATTTAACAATATTACGTCCCTGATATTCAATATAACCTTCTACACCTATTAAAACGGATCGAATGTCTGTGTTTTTATAGGCTGTTGCGACGACTAATTTCATATCTTGACAAAATCTCTGATTTTAATTTGGCAAGGACTCAAAGTAGAACTTGACGAGTTTGCGCATGGAAACTGTGTATTTTCTGTTCTATTTCTGGCGCAATAATTTCACTAGGGGCGCAAGCATTTGGGCAAGCTAAGCTAGGTGTTGTCCCAAATAGCCGACAAATTAAAGGACGCTCTGCATATACCTCGCAGCCCTTATCCCCTAGATAAGGGCAACTCAATTCAGCCAGGGCTTCAGCGTGCTCCTGATCACTTTTGACAGGCAATCTAGCCACTTCATCAGAAGAAGCTGTGACAGGGCCACAGCAATCATGACACCCTGGTTTACATGCAAATGCTGGAATGTTCTCACGGAGAAATTGTATTTTCCGACTATTTTTGGTCATTTAAATCCCTTGTTTTGATTTGTATATTTTACGCTGTAATTTCCATCATTTTTTTGTACACTCATCGGCTACCATTTTAAGATGGGGCACTTAGGGGAGGACAGCAATTCTCAATTTGCGATTTTTCATATTTCTGGCATCGGAATGTCTAGCCCTTCCAGCATAAATTCCATTAATTTTCCTGATTACGTACAACTCACAGCCAAATTAAAAAAATCTTAAAATATCAGT